>DASUIK010000433.1:0-7452 GCA_036279795.1 Burkholderiaceae bacterium
GGCGACGCCCTGGTCCTCATGCCCACCGGCGGCGGCAAAAGCTTGTGTTACCAGGTGCCGGCCATCGCGCGGGCGCGCGCTGGTTTGGGCGTGACGGTGGTGGTGTCGCCCCTGATCGCGCTCATGCACGACCAGGTGGGCGCCCTGCACGAGGCCGGTGTGGACGCCGAGTTTCTCAACAGCAGCCTCAGCGGTGAGGAAGCCTCGCGCATCGAGCGTCGGCTGCTGCAAGGCGAGATCACGCTGCTCTACGCCGCACCCGAGCGGCTGAACACGCCGCGTTTCCTGGCCCTGCTCGACACCCTGCACCAGCGCCACCAGCTCAGCCTCTTCGCCATTGATGAGGCGCACTGCGTGAGCCAGTGGGGCCACGATTTCCGGCCCGAGTACCGGGCGCTCTCGCTGCTGCACGAGCGCTACGCCGGTGTGCCACGCGTGGCCCTGACCGCCACCGCCGACGCGCCCACCCGCGCCGACATGGTGACCCACCTGCAGCTCGAAGACGCGCGCACCTTCGTCAGCAGCTTTGACCGCCCCAACATCCGCTACGCCATCGTCGAGAAAAAGGACGGCTTCAACCAGCTGCTGCGTTTCATCGAACGCGAACACACCGGTGCCAACGGGCACGATGCCGGCATCGTCTATTGCCAGTCCCGCAAGCGGGTGGAAGAGGTGGCGCAGAAGCTGGAAGACGCCGGACTCAAGGCCCTGCCCTACCACGCCGGTCTCGATGGCCCGGTGCGCCAGGCGAACCAGAACCGCTTCCTGCGCGAAGAAGGTGTGATCATGGTAGCCACGGTGGCCTTTGGCATGGGCATCGACAAACCCGACGTGCGTTTTGTGGCCCACCTGGACAGCCCCAAGAACATCGAGGGCTACTACCAGGAAACCGGCCGCGCCGGCCGCGATGGCGAGGCCGCCAACGCCTGGATGCTCTACGGCCTGCAGGACGTGGTGAACCAGCGCCGCATGATCGACGAAAGCCCGGCGGCCGACGCGTTCAAGCAGGTGTTGCGCACCAAACTCGACGCCCTGCTGACCCTGGCCGAATCCACCGAGTGCCGGCGTGTGCAGTTGCTGCGCTACTTTGGCGAAGACAGCTCGCCCTGTGGGAATTGCGATAACTGCCTGCACCCGCCGGAGACGACCGATGCCACGGATGCCGCGCGCAAACTCCTCTCGTGCATCTACCGCGTGCAACAGGCCAGCGGCACCGCCTTTGGCGCGGGCCACATCATGGACATCCTGCGCGGCAAAGCCACCGAAAAGGTGGAGCAGCATGGCCACCAGTCGCTCAGCACCTTCGGCATTGGCGCCGACTGGAGCGAGACCCAGTGGCGCGGTCTGCTGCGCCAGCTGATTGCCCGCGAAGCCGTGTGGGTTGACGCCGAGCACTACAACACCCTGCGCCTGACCGACGCGGCCAAGCCCATCCTCAAGGGCGAAGCCACGGTACGCGTCAAGACCACGGTGGACGAGCCCACCTCGCGTCGAAAGTCCAAAGCGCAGCGCCTGGACAGCGGCCCGCCGCTCACCTTGGCCGGGCGCGACTGCCTGGCCGCGCTCAAGGCATGGCGGGCCGAGGTGGCGCGCGAACACAACCTGCCGGCTTACGTCATCTTCCACGACGCCACGTTGCGCGCCATCGCCGAACGCCAACCGACCCAGCTGGGCGAGCTCGAAGGCATCAGTGGCCTGGGCGCAAAAAAACTGCAGGCCTACGGCGAGGAGGTGCTCCGGGTCGTCCGCACCTCACGCGCCGACTGACAACACCGCCGCCGCCGATTTAACAAAAAGTGGCAGTTGCTCTGCCCTGCGGCAGAATGCGCGCACCACGGGCAAAACAACAGGCACCCACATTGGCGTTGTGCGGTGAGGAGGTGCCGGCGCCGCGTGGCAAGGGAGTGGTATGAATCAGAACAACGGTGCCCCTGCGGCTGCGCCGACCGCAGGGCTGCGCCGCCGGGTGTCCGACTCGGTGCGGCTGGGCCCGCTGCGCCGCTACACCTACGAATGCCTGCTCGCGGCGGCCGTGTTGCCGCTGCTGGTGGCCTGGCTGGCCACACAAAGCGGGTTGTGGCACGCCAACGCCCTGGTGCACGACCAGTGGTTGGCCCACACCGAAGCACCAACCTGGCAAGACGTGACTGTCATCGCGCTGGACGAGCCTTGCCCCGACAACCTGAGCCACTGCGCCGCGCTGCCCATGCGCCGCCAGGAGCTGCTGCATCACCTGAACGCCATGGGCCCACGGGCGGTGCTGATGGACATGCCCAGCCTACCCGACCACAACCTGCCCACCGAGCGCGATGGCATCGTGCGGCAGCTGCGACCACTTCTGCCGGGCCAGGCAGGCCTGCAGCAGCACCCAGCGCTGCGCACGTTGGGCCTTCCGTCGCCACCGGGGGAGTGGCCGAGCGCGCTGTACCTGCGCTGGTCGGCACCCGACCAAGGTCCACCGGTATGGGCCTACGCCGACGTGTTGATGGGCCGCCTGCCCCACGACGCTGTGCGCAACAAATGGGTCGTGGTCGGGCCACGCGTGAGCGTTCAGGCCGGTCCCCTCTTGCTGGTGCGTGCGGGCACCAGCACCCACACCCTGCCGCAACCGGACGCCTACGCCCAGATACTGGACAACCTGCAACACGCGCGGTGGGTGCAACACCTCCCCGATGGCCTGAACTTGCTATGGACCGCCCTTCCGCTGTGGCTGACAGCCTGGTTGTGCCTGCGCCGGCCCGAACACACCGCTCAGGTGGTGATGGGCGTGGGACTGGCCACCACCGCACTCAGCGCTTACGTGCTCATCCAGCATCGCTGGTGGCTGCCAGTGGTCACGCCCCTGGCCGGCATGTTGCTGTTCTTGCTGGTGTGCAGTTGGCGGCGCTCGCAAGCCTTGTCGGCTTTGTTCACCCACCGCATCGAACGCCTGGACCGGGTGCTGGCGCAG
This sequence comes from Burkholderiaceae bacterium, assembly GCA_036279795.1. Taxonomy (GTDB): domain Bacteria; phylum Pseudomonadota; class Gammaproteobacteria; order Burkholderiales; family Burkholderiaceae_C; genus Hydrogenophaga. The sequence goes on from DASUIK010000433.1 coordinate 2,951, forward strand.
TCACCCATCGACGCCGACCCTCGGCTGCAGCCCCTGGCCCCCCGGGTCATGGACCGCGCGCCACAGGCCAAGGTCGAGGTGTTGGACCAGACGCTGGAACGCCTGGAGGCACAGCACCAGATCCAGCGCCGCCTGCAACAGCAGCGCGACCGCTGGCTCGCCTTCCTGTCACACGACCTGCGCGCGCCGCAATCCAACATCCTGAGTCTGCTGGAACTGCGCGAACACGGTGTGGAGGGCATGAACGACGAGCGCTTTTACGGTGGCATCCGGCTGCAGGTGGATCGCACCTTGCGCTTGGCCGAAGGGTTTGTGGACCTGCTGCGCGCGGAGTCCGACACACTCAACCGGCGGCACGGCAACCTGGAGCACCTGGCCCAGGAGGCGGTGGACCGCTGCTGGCCCCAAGCCCAGGCCGCACAGGTCAAGATCGTCCAGCGCGGCACCAACACCGAAGATGGTGCGTTTTTTGGCGACCCTGAATTGTTGACCCGAGCCATGGTCAACATCCTGAGCAACGCCTTGCGGCACAGCGAACCTGGCAGCCAGGTGGAGGTGTGTGTGGCGCGCGACCCGCACACGCAGCAGGTGGCCTGGTCGGTGCGCGACCACGGTGCGGGCATGGAAGTCCAGGCCCTGGCCGACCTCCTCCACGCGCTGGACACCCACACCTGGGTGCGCCCGCGAGGCAAGGCCGGTGGCGCACGCACCCACGGGCTGGGCCTGGGGCTGCTGGTGGCCCACACCGTGGTGGCGCGCCACGGCGGCGAACTGCATGCCCTGGCCGCGCCCGGCGAGGGCTGTCATTTTTTGATGCTGCTGCCACCACCCGACAACGGCCAAACCACCCCACCGCACAGCAGCAGCCAGGCACTCAGCCCAGAAAACCCACGGGGCGCGACTCACGCACTTCCGGCTTGATGCGGTGCTCGGCTTCGAGCTGTGCGAGGAATTCGTCCGGGTCCAGCGTGGTCGCCAGGATGTCGGCCTGGCGTTTGACGGCGGCAAAATCGCCCGGACACAACACGTTCAGGCGTGCCAGCCGATCTTGCTGTGCACCGGTGAGATCGGCCTGCCGCCCGCCCAGTGCCTCCACCACAAACATGCGCTCTCGCTGATCGGCCCGCAGCGGCTTGAACTGGATCTTGAAGGTGAAGCGGCGCAAGGCCGCCTGGTCCAGACTGTCCAGCAAATTGGTGGTGCAGACGAAGATGCCGCGAAAGCGCTCCATGCCCTGCAGCATCTCGTTGACTTCGGTGACCTCGTAGGTGCGCTGTGCGCCGCGCCGGTCCTGCAGAAAACTGTCGGCCTCGTCCAGCAGCAGCACGGCCTTTTCGGCCTCGGCTTCGGCAAACATGGCGGCCATCTGCTGCTCGGTCTCGCCCACAAACTTGCTCATGATGTCGCTGGCCTGTTTGATGAGCAGCGGGCGTTCAAGCGCACGCGCGATGTGTTCGGCCAGCGCGGTTTTGCCTGTGCCCGGTGCGCCGTGAAAACACAGGGTGCCGTGGCCGCGCGCCTTGAGCGCGGCGACGATGCGCGGGATGTCGAAGCGCGACTCGACGTGGAGCATGTCGAGGTCGTACTGCGTCACGCAGGGGCGGCCCTGGGCCTCACCGCGGCGGCCCAGGGCATGGTCGGCGTGGCGCAGCTGGCGTTCGATCAAGGCCTCGGTCTGCAGCTCGGGCTGGCCGGGCCGGTCGGTGCCCACCAGTTGGGCGAAGCGCACGGCCGTGCGTATCTGCGCGGGTGTCAAGCCCTTTCGTTCGGTCAGGCGGGCCACCAGCGTGTCCGACACCGCCACACCTTCCAGCGTCTTGCGCACCAGTTGCTCACGCGCGCCGGGCGGCGGCGAGGTGAGTTCGAGGTGGTAGGCAAAACGGCGCCGAAAAGCCGGGTCGATCTGTTCGATGCGGTTGGTCACCCAGAGCGTGGGCACCGGGTTGCTTTCCAAGATTTGGTTGACCCAGGCCTTGCCGCTGATGCTGGCGCTGTGTGGCGCGCTCACCTGCTCGGCACGCGCCAACAATTGCGCGGCCTCGCTGGTGATGGGCGGGAACACGTCTTCCACCTCATCAAAAAGCAGCGCCGAACGCGCCGTGCCTTTGAGGAACACCTGCGCGATCTGCAGCGAGCGGTAACGGTCGCGCCCGCTGAGCGAATGGCCGTCGCGGTCGGCGTACTCCACCTCGAACAGCTCCAAGCCGGCGGCGAGGGCCACCACCCGCGCCAATTCGGTCTTGCCGGTGCCGGGCGGGCCGTACAACAACACGTTGACGCCCGGCTCCTTGCGCGCCACCGCCTCACGCAACAGGGCGCACAGCACCTGCACCTCATCGTGCACGAACTCGAAATCGGCCACGCCCAGAGCGCTGCGTGCGGCCGGGCGGGTGAACACCGCCATCAGTTCGTTCTGATCGCGGTACTCGCGCATGAGCACCGGTGGCAGCTTTTCGCTGACCTTCATGAGGTCGGCCAGGTCGGTGATGTTGTGTTCCGAGATCAGGTTCTCCACCATGCCGATGCGCTCCAGGCGCGAGCCCGCACGCAACGCCTCGCCCACCTCGGCCGGCGGCACGCCCGCCAAGTCGGCGATGGCGGCATAGGCCTCGGGCGCGTTGTTGACCTTGAACTCCACCAGGATAGAGCGCAGATCGCGCTGGTAACGCGCCAGCGTGCCGTACAGCAGCAAGGCGCGCTCGGCGCGGTTGAGCTGCAGCAGGCCGGCCAGGGCGTCGATGTTTTTTTCCACCAGGGTGGACTGCTTCTTCAACGCCTGCGCCAGCCACTCGCCGGTCACCCCCAGCACGCTGAGCAAATCCTTAGGCGACTCCTTGGCGTACTCGTCGAGGTAGAAGAACAGCGTGCCTTCTTCGTACGGGCCGCGCCACACACCGAAGCGCTCCATGAAGGCTGCCAGCGGCAGGTCAGCGTGGTGGGCCCACAGCTCGTTGTCACGGCAGCGCCGGCCCAGAAACTCGCGCAAGCGGGTGAGCACCGTGAGCGGCCACACCAAGTGGCGCCCGGCCAGGGCGAGCAGCGTGTTGAGATCGCGCCGCAGGTTGAAGCGCGCGCCCTGGCGCGCGGCCAGGGTGAGCACGAAGTGCGAACACATGAGGTCCAGCACCGGGGCCTGGCGCAGATCGGGGGGCACAAACACACGCGCACCCGCCAAGCGGGCCTCACCGGCTTGGCGCAACAAGGTGCGGCCATCGCCACGGCCTGCGCCCCGCACCTGGGCCATCGGCTTGCCGGCCGACGCCACCAAACGTTTGACCATCCGAAACACCTCCAGCCATGTCACAGCAGCAGATCGTTCGGGTCTCATGCGGTCGGCGCTGGTGGCACCGACGGGCCCTTTGCATTGCGCGAACCATACCCCAGGTTTTGAGCGGGGGGAAGTGTGTCCCGCAAAGGCCCCAACACGTCACAATGCCGGGATGATTGAACTCGCCGATATCGAAGCCGCCGCGCAGCGCCTGGCCGGCCAAATCTTGCTGACCCCTTGTGTGGAATCGCGCACGCTGTCGCAAATCACCGGGGCTCAGGTGTTTCTCAAGTTCGAGAACCTGCAATACACCGCCTCTTTCAAGGAGCGCGGCGCCTGCAACAAGCTGGTGCAGCTGACGGCGGAAGAGGGCGCGCGCGGCGTCATTGCCATGTCGGCAGGCAACCACGCGCAGGGGGTGGCCTACCACGCGCAGCGGCTGGGGCTGCGCGCCGTGATCGTGATGCCGCGCTTCACCCCGGGTGTCAAAGTGGAGCGCACGCGCGGTTTTGGCGCCGAAATTGTGCTGCACGGCGACACGCTGGACGAGGCGCGCGCCCACGCTTTGTCGCTGGCGGCACAGCAGCAACTGGTCTTTGTCCACCCGTACGACGACGCCGACATCGTGGCCGGTCAGGGCACGGTCGGACTGGAAATGCTGCAAGACGTGCCGGAACTGGACACGCTGCTGGTGGCGGTCGGCGGCGGCGGGTTGATTGCCGGCATGGCCGCCTATATCAAGCGGTTGCGGCCGGAAATCAAGATCGTCGGCGTCGAGCCGGAAGATGCCGACGCGATGGCGCGTTCGTTGTGCAAGGGCGAGCGCATCACCCTGCCGCGCGTGGGCATCTTTGCCGACGGCGTGGCGGTGAAAAAGGTTGGCAAGGAAACCTTCCGGCTGGCGCAGCTGTATGTCGACGAAGTCATCCGCGTCAACAATGACGCCATCTGTGCAGCGATCAAGGACGTGTTCGAGGATACCCGGTCGATCCTCGAACCGGCCGGTGCCTTGTCGATCGCCGGAATGAAGGCGGCCATCGCCGGCGACAAACTCAAGGGCAAGACGCTGGTCGCGGTGGCCTCGGGCGCCAACATGAACTTCGACCGCCTGCGCTACATCGCCGAGCGCGCCGAGCTCGGCGAGAAGCGCGAGGCGGTGCTGGCCGTCACCATCCCCGAGACGCCTGGCAGCTTCAAGAGCTTTTGCGGTCTGCTGGGCGCGCGCAACATCACC
>DASUIK010000434.1:0-21605 GCA_036279795.1 Burkholderiaceae bacterium
TGACCGCTGCGGGCCTCGTCGCGGAAATCGGGCAATGCGATCGGCAGCTGGGTGGCGCCGACGCCGGAGATCTCGACGCGGAACTGGGCCAGGGCCGGCAGACTCAGGGCCGCCGCCGCGCCCAACAGGCTGCGGCGCGTCAGGGCAGGGAGGGGGCTATTGAGTTTTTTTGCAGACATTCGGTTCGCAAGGGGGGCGCCCGAGGCGGGCACGCCCGATCAATGCAAACCCCTATTTTGCCCCAGTCGGCGCCGCCCCTGTGCGATCACTGACTATCATGAAGCAAAGATTCACAAAGCCAGCCATGAGCGAGACAAATTCCCCGGTCCCGGCCATCTGCCGCTACCCCACCCCGGCCCACGATGAGCTGAGCCTGCCCGAGGACGTGCGCCGCCGCATGCTGGAGGTGCAGGAAAAGGCCGGCTTCGTGCCCAACGTCTTCCTGGCCCTGGCGCGCCGGCCGGACGAGTTCCGCGCCTTCCTGGCCTACCACGACGCCCTGCTGCTGCGCGAATCCGGGCTCAGCAAGGGCGAGCGCGAGATGATCATCGTTGCCACCAGCGGCGCCAACCATTGCCTGTACTGCGTGGTGGCCCATGGTGCCATCCTGCGCGTCTACGAGAAGGCGCCGCTGCTGGCCGACCAGCTCGCGGTGAACCACCGCAAGGCCGACATCACGCCGCGCCAGCGCGCCATGCTGGACTTCGCGATGAAGGTCTGCCTGGCCTCGGCCGAGATCGGCGAAGCCGACTACGCGGCCCTGCATGAGCACGGCTTCAGCGACGAGGACATCTGGGACATCACGTCCATCACCGCGCTCTTCGGTCTGTCCAACCGTCTGGCCAATGCGATCTCCCTGCGCCCCAACAGCGAGTTCTACCTGCTGGGGCGATTGCCGCGCACAGCCCGCCCCTGAGCGGGCGCCGCACGGGGAAACACGCTGGTCGCCCGGGGGCGGCCCTTCTAGCATGGGGCTTGCTACGGCTTCGCCATCCCCTCACTCCGAAAGGACCGCGCATGCGTGCATCGACGACCCTCCTCGCCCCCGCCTTGCTGGCACTGAGCAGCCTGGCCCTGGCGCAGACCCCCACGACCCTGGACAAGGTCAAGGCCAACGGCAGCATCAGCGTGGCTTACCGCGAGTCCTCCATCCCCTTCTCCTATCTCGGCGCCGATGGCCATCCGGTGGGCTTCGGCTGGGAGGTCTGCGGCAAGATCGTCGAGCAGGTGAAGAAGGCCACCGGCCGCGCCGACCTGAAGGTGACGACCCAGGCCGTCACCTCGCAGAACCGCATCCCGCTGCTGCAGAACGGCTCGGTGGACCTGGAATGTGGCTCCACCACACACAACCAGGAACGGGCGCGCCAGGTGTCGTTTTCGGTGTCCATCTTCGTCACCAGTTCGCGCCTGATCACACGCAAGGGATCGGGCGTGATGAGCCTGGCCGATCTGGGTGGGCGCCGTGTGCTTGTCACCGCCGGCACCACCAGCGAACGCCAGCTCATGCTGCACATGCAGTCCAGCGGGCTGCGCACCGACATCCTGCGCGCCAAAGACCATGGCGAGGGTTTTGCCATGCTGCAAGCCGGCCGCGCCGATGCCTTCCTGATGGACGAGGCCGTGCTCTATGGCCTGCGGGCCAAGTCAGACAAACCCGACGACTGGCTGGTGGTGGGCGAGCCCATGCCCAACGAGGTGTACGCCTGCATGCTGCGCAAGGACGATGCCGCCTTCAAGGCCGCTGTGGACCGTGGCCTGACCGCGCTGATGCAATCGGGCGAGGCACTCAAGATCTACCGCCGCTGGTTCCAAAGCCCGATCCCCCCCAAAGGCCTGAACCTGAACTGGCCACCGCCACAAGGTTTGCTGGAGCTGTACCGAGCGCCCAGCGACCGCCCGCTGGGTTGATCCCCCGGCACATCGCCCCCTTTTCCCCAACCCCCACCCACATTGGTGATTTCATGAAAAAGACCCTGATCGTCGCTGCCGCCGTGCTGGCCAGCACCGCCACCCTGGCCCAAACCAACGACACCCTCAAAAAAATCAAGGACAGCGGCAGCGTGACCATGGGCGTGCGCGAAAGCTCGGGCGCTTTGTCTTACACCCTGGGCGATGGCAAATACGTGGGTTACCACGTGGAAATCTGCCAGAAGGTGCTGGCTGACGTGCAAAAGCAGCTGGGCCTGGCCAAGCTCGACATCAAGTACCAGCCCGTGACCTCTCAGAACCGCATCCCGCTGGTGCAGAACGGCACCGTCGACATCGAGTGCGGATCCACCAGCAACAACACGGCCCGCCAGAAGGACGTGGCCTTCGCCGTCACCACCTTCGTGGAAGAAGTGCGCTTCGCGGTGAAGGCCAACTCCGGCATCACCTCCATCGCCCAGCTCAACGGCAAGAAAGTGGCCACGACCACCGGCACCACCTCCGTGCAGACCCTGCGCAAAAACGAACGGGCCACCGGTGTGAACTTCGACGAGGTGTTCGGCAAAGACCACGCCGACAGCTTCCTGCTGCTGGAAAGCGGCCGAGCCGACGCCTTCGTGATGGACGGCTCCATCCTGGCCGGCAACATCGCCAAAGCCAAGAACCCGGCCGACTTCAAGATCGTCGGCGAAGTGCTGTCGGTCGAGCCCATCGCCATCATGTTCCGCAAGGACGATCCGGCCTTCAAGAAAGCCGTGGACGACAGCATCAAGGCCATGATGAAGTCGGGTGAAGTGGCCAAGCTGTGGACCAAGTGGTTCGAGCAGCCCATCCCGCCGTCCAACACCAAGGTGGCCATGCCCGCCAACGACAACACCAAGGCAGCGTGGGCCAACCCCAACGACAAGCCGACGGAAGAGTACGCAAAGAAATAAAACCCCCACGCTCCGCCGTTGCACGGGTCGCTGCCCCCCAGGGGGGCTGATCCGGCTTGGGGCGGCCCGGCGCCGGATCGTTGTCGCTTCGGCACAGAGATAAACCAAGGAATACACCATGGCTACATGGGATTGGCAGGTGTTCTGCAAGGACACCATCGATGGGGAGGTTCGGCCCAGCTGTTTTGGCCAGGGCGGTGACATCACCTACCTGGACTGGCTGCTGTCGGCCTGGGGCTGGACGCTGAGTGTGGCGGTGCTGGCGCTGGTGGTGGCGCTGGTGGTGGGATCGGTGATAGGCATCTTCCGCACCACGCCCAGCCGCTGGCTGGTCGCCATCGGCAACGCGTGGACGGAGCTGTTCCGCAACATCCCGCTGCTGGTGCAGGTCTTCCTGTGGTACCACGTGCTGCCCGGGCTGGTTCCCGCGCTCAAGGCCTTCCCGAGCTTCATCCTGGTGGTGTTCGCGCTGGGCTTCTTCACCTCGGCACGCATCGCCGAGCAGGTGCGCGCCGGCATCCAGAGCCTGCCCAAGGGTCAGCGCTACGCCGGGTTGGCCATGGGCCTGACGCTGTCGCAAACCTACCGCTACGTGTTGCTGCCGATGGCGTTTCGCATCGTCATCCCACCGCTCACCAGCGAGAGCATGAACATCATCAAAAACTCATCGGTGGCGTTTGCGGTGTCCATCGCCGAACTCACCATGTTCGCCATGCAGGCGCAGGAAGAAACTTCGCGCGGCGTGGAGGTCTACCTTGCGGTCACCGGGCTGTACTTTGTCTCGGCGTTTGTCATCAACCGCATCGCCCTGTTCATCGAACAACGGGCGCAGGTGCCCGGCATGATCGGAGGCCACTGATGCAACTCGATTTCTCTTTCCTGGACTGGTCGGTTGTTTCCAGCTTCATCCTCAAAGGCCTGTTCTTTTCGGTGCAGCTCACGCTGATCGCCATGCTCGGTGGCATTGCCCTGGGCACGGTGCTGGCGCTCATGCGCCTGTCGGGCAAGAAGTGGCTGGTGCTGCCCGCGTCAGCCTACGTCAACACCCTTCGGTCCATCCCGCTGGTCATGGTCATCCTGTGGTTCTTCTTGCTGATCCCCTTGCTGATCGGCCGCCCCATGGGGGCGGAGCTGTCGGCCATCATCACCTTCACGGTGTTCGAGGCGGCCTACTACTCGGAGATCATGCGCGCCGGCATCCAGAGCGTGCCCAAGGGCCAGGTCAACGCGGGCTACGCCATGGGCATGACCTACGGCCAGACCATGCAACTGGTGGTGCTGCCCCAGGCCTTCCGCAACATGCTGCCGGTGCTGATGACCCAGACCATCATCCTGTTCCAGGACACCTCGCTGGTGTACGCCATCGGCGCCTACGACCTGCTCAAAGGCTTCGAAGTCGCGGGCAAGAACTTCAACCGCCCGGTGGAGAGCTACCTGGTGGCCGCCGTCGTCTATTTCGTCATTTGTTTCTCGCTGTCGATGCTGGTGCGTCGCCTGCAGAAGAAGATCGCCATCATTCGCTGAAGGAGCCCACGCCGTGATCGATATCAAGAACGTTTCCAAGTGGTACGGCAGCTTCCAGGTGCTGACCGACTGCACCACGTCCATCCAGAAAGGCGAGGTGGTGGTGGTCTGTGGTCCGTCGGGTTCGGGCAAGTCCACGCTGATCAAAACCGTGAACGCACTGGAGCCCTTTCAGAAGGGCGACATCGTGGTCGATGGCGTCTCCATCGCCGACCCCAAAACCAACCTACCCAAGCTGCGCAGCCGTGTGGGCATGGTGTTCCAGCACTTCGAGCTGTTCCCCCACCTGTCGGTGACCGAGAACCTCACCCTGGCCCAGATCAAGGTGCTGGGCCGCAACGCCGACGAAGCGCGCACCCGGGGCCTGAAGATGCTGGACCGCGTGGGTCTGATGGCGCACAAGGACAAGTTCCCCGGCCAGCTCTCGGGCGGTCAGCAGCAACGCGTGGCCATCGCCCGTGCGCTCAGCATGGATCCCATCGTCATGCTGTTCGACGAGCCCACCTCCGCGCTCGACCCGGAAATGGTGGGCGAGGTGCTGGACGTGATGGTGCAACTGGCCAACGAAGGCATGACCATGATGTGCGTGACCCACGAAATGGGCTTTGCCAAAAAGGTGTCGCACCGCGTGATCTTCATGGACAAGGGCCACATCGTCGAAGACTGCCGCAAGGACGAATTCTTCGGCCAGCCCGACGCCCGCTCGCCACGCGCCAAGGATTTCCTCTCGCGTATCCTTGCCCACTGAGCGCGTCGCGCCCCTGCAGACGCCGTTTCGCCCAGGCCGTTGACCATTCCTACCCTCGAACCGCGCCCCGCAGCCAAGTCCCATGCCGAGCCCAACCTGGCCACCACGGGCCTGCTGGGCCGGGTGGTGCTGGCGCTCGCCGCGCTGCTGCTGATCGCGGCCACGGGCGGCTGGGTGTATGAACGCAGCTTCGCGCACGGCGCGGACACGCTGAAGGCCGCCTCCAACGACCGCCTCGACCTGTTCGCTTCGGTGGTCGAAGCCCGCGTGCGCCGGCTGGAGCCGGTGCCCGCCACCATCCAGCTCAACCCCGCAGTGGTGCGGCTGCTGCGCGATGCCAGCGCCGCCCACGTAGCCGATGCCAACGACTACCTGAGCCGCCTCAACGCCCACCTGGGCAGCGAGGCCGTTTTCGTGCTGGACGTGCGCGGCGTGGTGCGTGCCTCCAGCAACACCGCACAGCGCGACGACAGCCTGCTGGGCGAAGACGTGTCCTACCGCCCCTATTACCTGGACGCCCTGGCCGGGCGCTCCACCCGCCACTTCGCCATCGGCAGCGGCAACCGGGCCGGCTATTTCGCCGCCCACCCCATCCACGATGGTGCGCGTGTGGTCGGCGTGGCGACCATCAAGATCGGGCTGGACGCGCTGGAGCAGACCTGGTCCATGCTGGGCGCGCCGGCCCTGGTGGCCGATGCGAACGAGATCGTGATCCTGTCCTCGCAACCCCCGTGGCGCTACACCGCGCTCACCGACCTGTCGCCTCAGCGCCGGGTGGACCTGGACCTCACACGCATCTACGGCGCCCTGCACCTGCCCCGGTTTCCGCTGCAAGTCGAACTGTCGGTGGATGAGGACAGCCAGGAGGCCCAAGGCCTTCTGCAAGTGCGTGACACACGCGCCGCCGAAGTGGGCGGGCTGCCGCAGGGTCGCGCCGGCTACCTGGTGCTGGGCCGCTCCCTCGACGGCATGGACTGGCGCGTGCTGCTCTTCAGCGACCTCACCTTGGTGCGGCAGCAGGCCATGATCGACGGCGTGGGTGGCGGCCTGGCGGTGGCCTTTCTGCTGCTGCTGGCGTTGTACTGGACACAACGCCGGCGCATCGAGCGCCAGAAGATTGCCGCCAAGCGCTTGCTGGAAGAGGCCAACGCCGAGCTGGAACAGGAGGTGGGCCGGCGCACGCAGGAACTGACCGACACCAACACCCAGCTGCGCAGGGAGGTGGCCGAACGCGAACAGACCGAAAAAACCCTGCGCGCCGCCCAGGACGAGCTGGTGCACGCCGGCAAGATGGCCGTGCTGGGCCAACTGGCCGCCAGCATCACCCACGAACTGACCCAGCCGCTGGGCGCCATCCGCACGCTGTCGGGCAACGCGGCCGAGTTCATGCGGCGCGGCAACCACGGCGCGGCCCAGGACAACCTGTCCATCATGTCGCGCCTGGTGGAGCAGATGGGACGCATCATCGACCCGCTCAAAAGCTTCTCGCGCAAATCCGCCGCCACACCCGAGGCCACCGATGCCGGGCGGGTGATCGAACAGGCCCTGTTCCTCTTCCAGCTGCGCCTGCGCGACGAAAAGGTGCGTGCCGACAACCGCTGCGCGCCCGGCGAATGGACCCTGTGGTGCGACCCCAACCGCTTGGAGCAGGTATTGATCAACCTGATCGGCAACGCCATCGACGCGATGCGCGAAACCACCGACAAGGCCTTGCTGATATCGGCCACGCCCTGCCAGCTCGGTGACCAACCGGCCCTGGCCTTGCACGTGCAGGACAATGGCAAGGGCCTGAGCGACACCGACCTGGCCCACCTGTTCCAGCCCTTCTACACCACCAAGGCCAGCGGCTCAGGGCTTGGGCTGGGGTTGGTGATCTGCCGGGACATTGCCGCAGAATTCGGGGGTGAGCTGCAAGCCCGCAACGTGCCGGGCGGCGGCGCCTGCTTCACCCTCACCGTGCCCTTGTGGCACCCCGCCATGCACCCAGACACCCCCTCTCCGACATGAACAGCGCGCTCACGGTCTATCTGGTGGAAGACGATGCCGCCGTCCAGCTCGGCTGCGTGCAGGCCCTGCAGCTGGCCGACATCGCCGTGCGCGCCTTCGACTCGGCCGAAGCCCTGTTGCCCCACATCAGCCCGGGCATGCCGGGTGTGGTGGTGACCGACATGCGCCTGCCCGGTGCCGATGGCCTGGCCGTGATCCGCGAGGTCATCGACATCGACCCGGAGCTGCCGGTCATCATGATCACCGGCCATGGGGACGTGAGCCTGGCCGTGCAGGCCATGCGCAGCGGGGCGTACGACTTCATTCCCAAGCCCTTCTCACCCGAACTTCTGGTGGAGGTGGTGCAGCGCGCGCTCGACAAGCGCCGGCTGACGCTGGAGGTCGCCAACCTGCGCCGCGTGCTGTCGCTGCGCGAAGGTCTGGAGGGCGAACTGGTGGGCCACTCGCCGGCCATACGGCGCGTGCGCCAGCTGGTGATGGAGGTGGCCGATTCGCCGGTGGACGTGCTCATACGCGGTGAAACCGGCACCGGCAAGGAAGTGGTGGCGCGCGCCTTGCACGAACACTCACGGCGCAGCCAGGCGCCCTACGTGGCCCTCAACTGCGGCGGCCTGCCCGATTCGCTGCTGGACAGCGAACTGTTCGGCCACGAGCCGGGCGCCTTCACCGGTGCCCAGAAACGCCGCATTGGTCGCATCGAACACGCCCACGGCGGCACGCTGTTCCTCGATGAACTCGAAAGCATGCCCATGGGCGTGCAGGTCAAGCTGTTGCGCGTGTTGCAAGAACGCAGCATCGAACGCCTGGGCTCCAACCAGAGTGTGCCGGTGGACGTGCGCGTGGTGGCCGCCACCAAGGACGACCTGCTGGCGCGTGCCCAACAGGGCAGCTTCCGCGCCGATCTGGTGTACCGGCTGAACGTGGTCAACATCGAGCTGCCACCGCTGCGCGAACGCCGCGACGACATTCCCATGCTCCTGGAGCACTTCATGCTGCTGGCCTCCAGCCGCTATGGCCGCCCCCAGGTCAAGATCGCGCCCGCCCAGCTGCGCCAGCTGATGGCGCGGGACTGGCCGGGCAACGTGCGCGAGCTGCGCAACGTGGCCGACGCGCTGGTGCTTGGCGTGGGACCTCAGTGGGTGTCACCGCACGGGCCCGCGCCGGGTGCGGCCGATCCCGAAGCGTCTCCTTCGCTGACCGAAACGGTCGACCAGTTCGAGCGGGCCCTGATTGCCGATGCATTGCAACGCCACGGCGGCAACGTGGTGCAAACCGCCAAATCGCTGCGCATCGCCAAAACCACGCTGGCCGACAAGATACGCAAACACGGCCTGGGCAAGGCCGACACATCACCCGACAGCGGTCTCTGAAGCGCTAACATGGGTGCCATGGCGCTACCCGGCCGCACCCCTCCCCTCGCCCCCTTTCGCCCGCGACTGCTGGCCGACCTGCGCGGCTACAACCGCGAGCGCCTGGCCAAGGACGTGGGAGCTGGTGCCACGGTGGGCATCGTGGCCCTGCCACTGGCCATGGCCTTTGCCATCGCCAGCGGCCTCAAGCCTGAAGCCGGGCTGTGGACGGCCATCATCGCCGGCTTCCTCATCTCCGCCCTGGGCGGCTCGTCGGTGCAGATCGGCGGGCCCGCCGGCGCCTTCATCGTCATCGTCTACGGCATCGTCGAACGCTACGGCGTGGCCAACCTGCTGATCGCCACCGCCAGCGCGGGCGTACTGCTGTTCCTGCTCGGCCTGTTCAAACTCGGCACCCTGGTGCGCTACGTACCGGTCAGTGTGGTGATTGGGTTCACCAATGGCATCGCGGTGCTGGTGGCGCTGTCGCAGTTGCGCGACTGGCTGGGCCTGGACATCGCCAAGATGCCGGGCGACTTCTTCAGCCAGATCGCGGTGATTGCCCGCCACCTGCACAGCATCAATGGCCATGCGCTGTTGCTCGGCGCCCTGTGTGTGACCGGGCTGTTCATCTGGCCGCGCCTGTGGGCGGTTGACTCCAAATTCCGCCAGCACCTTGATCAGATCGACACCGTGAGCGCCCTGCGCGCCACCTCCCGCCTGCCGGCGCCGGTGGTGGCACTGGTCACCCTCTCGCTGCTGGCCTGGGGTTTGGGCCTGCCGGTGGAAACCATTGGCAGCCGCTTTGGTGGCATCCCACAGGGGGTGCCAGCCTTCGAGCTGCCAGCGTTTTCTTGGGATACGGTGCGTCTGCTCGTCACGCCCACACTCACCATCGCGCTGCTGGGCGCCATCGAGTCGCTGCTTTGCGCCCGCGTGGCCGACCAATTGGGCGACCGCCCCAAACACGACCCCAACCAGGAGCTGATGGCCCAGGGCATCGCCAATGTGGTGGTGCCGTTTTTTGGCGGCATGCCGGCCACCGGCACCATCGCACGCACCGTCACCAACATCCGCGCGGGCGCCACCTCGCCCGTGGCGGGCATGGTGCACGCGCTCACCCTGGCCGCCGTGGTGCTGATGGCCGCGCCGTTGGCCATGCACATCCCGCTGTCGGTGCTGGCCGGTGTGCTGCTGTTTGTGGCCTGGAACATGGGCGAGTGGCGCGAGTTCGGCCGCTTGCGCCACTTCAGTAACCACTACCGGCTGATGATGTTGTCCACCTTCTTCGTCACCATCGTGTTCGACCTCACGGTGGCGGTGGAGCTGGGCCTGGTGCTGGCTTGCGTGCTGTTCGTGCGGCGGCAAAGCGCCATCTTTCGCGTCGAAGAGGTGGCCCGCACGCCCCAACAAATCACTTTCAAACTCTACGGTTCCCTTTTTTTTGGCGCGGTGGCCAAGGTGGACGGCCTGCTGGCCGCCGCCGATATCGCGGCCCCCGGCCAGACGCTGATGCTGGACGCCACCCACCTGATTTCGCTCGACACCACCGGCCTGGACGCGCTGGAGCAGGTGCACAAGGCGCTCAGCCGCCAAGGCGCACGCCTGAGCATGGTCGGGGTGAACGAACAACCGCGTTCGCTGATGGAGCGCTCAGGCTTTGCGCAGCACTTGCACACCTTCCAATGACGGGCACCGCGCCCGGTAAAATCGCTGTTTTCGTCTGACCGAACGGTTTTGGCCATGTCCTTCTTCGCCCGCCCCCACTACACCTCCGACGCCACGCAGTTCATCGAATCCCTCAAGGCCGCCAAGCCCGAGCTGGAGGCTGAGCAACGTGAAGGCCGTGCCCTGCTGTGGGACAAACAGGTGGACCGTGACCAGCAGGCCCAGGCCAACGCCGCCCGCGTGGCGCAAAAACCTTACGTCTACCAGACCAACGCCGACCAGCGCTGAGCACCATGAGCCAAGGCGGGGCGGACGCCGCGTCCCTGGACAGCCTGACGCAGGCGCTGGCCGCCGGCGGTGATACGGCGGACATGCCCGCCGTGGTGGACCAGGTGGCACTGGCGCGCCTGTACGGCGAGCCGCTGTTCAAACTGCCGCAGGACCTCTACATCCCGCCCGATGCGCTGCAGGTTTTCCTCGAAGCCTTTGAAGGCCCGCTGGACCTGCTGCTCTACCTGATCCGCAAGCAGAACTTCAACATCCTCGACATCCCCATGGCGGCGCTCACGCGCCAGTACCTGGCCTATGTCGATGAGATCCGCGCCAGCAACCTCGAGCTGGCGGCCGAGTACCTGCTGATGGCGGCCATGCTGATCGAGATCAAATCGCGCATGCTGCTGCCGCCCAAAAAGACCGAGGACGGCGAGGAAGCGGAGGACCCGCGTGCCGAACTGGTGCGCCGCCTGCTGGAATACGAACAGATGAAACTGGCCGCCCAAGCGCTGGCCGAGGCGCCTCAGTACGGGCGCGACTTCCTGCGCGCTGAGGTCTACGTGGAACAGGCGCTGGTGCCACGTTTCCCCGATGTGGCGGCCGGCGAACTGCAACAGGCCTGGCGCGACATCTTGCAACGCGCCAAGCTGGTTCAGCACCACAAGATCAGCCGCGAAGAGCTGTCGGTGCGCGAGCACATGAGCCTGGTTTTGCGCCAGTTGCAGGGCCACAAATTCGTGGAGTTCGGTGATCTGTTCGACCCCGAAAAAGGCGCGCCGGTGATGGTGGTGACCTTCATCGCCATGCTCGAACTGGCCAAGGAAACGCTGATTGAGCTGACCCAGGCCGAGGCCTTCGCGCCCATCTACGTGCGCCTGGCTTACACCCCCACTTAACTGGGCCCCCCCCCGCGCCGCCTGCGGCGTCACCCCCCAGGGGGCGATGCCAGTCGACCGGCAGAGCCGGATCGACGGCGACCCCGGTTAAGGCACTGCATCCTCAAACGGGCTGCTTCACGCGGCTCCAATATTCGGCACCAAGGCGCCGGCGTCGTTGCCGCCCTTCAGGGCGGCCGTAAAGGCCAGCATGCGGTCGATGGGCAGCCGGGCGCGGGCGGCGGTGGCGGGCTCCACGTGGATTTCGTTGTGGCCTTGTTCCAGCACCTGGGCCACGGCTTCGAGGCCGTTCATGGCCATCCACGGGCAGTGGGCGCAACTTTTGCAGGTGGCGCTGTTGCCGGCGGTGGGTGCTTCGATGAAGGTCTTGCCGGGGTTGAGCGTGCGCAGCTTGTGCATCATGCCGTTGTCGGTGGCGACGATGAACTCGCGCACATCCATTTCCCGCGCGGCCTTGAGGATGGCGCTGGTGGAGCCCACGGCGTCGGCCAGGGCGATCACGTCAGCCGGGCTCTCGGGGTGCACCAGCACCTTGGCCGTGGGGTGCTCGCGCATCAGCGCCTGCAGCTCGCTGGCCTTGAACTCGTCGTGCACGATGCACGACCCCTGCCACATCACCATGTCGGCGCCGGTCTGGCGCTGGATGTAGTCGCCCAGGTGTTTGTCGGGTGCCCACAGGATTTTGTGGCCCTTGGCGTGCAGCGCGGCCACGATCTCAAGCGCGCAGCTGGAGGTGACCAGCCAGTCGGCCCTCGCCTTCACGGCGGCGCTGGTGTTGGCGTAGACGACCACGGTGCGGTCGGGGTGCGCGTCGCAAAAGGCGCTGAAGGCATCGATGGGGCAGCCCAGGTCCAGCGAGCAGTGGGCCTCCAGTTCAGGCATCAGAATGGTCTTGCCGGGGCTGAGAATTTTGGCGGTCTCGCCCATGAAGCGCACGCCCGACACCACCAGGGTGGTGGCAGCGTGATCGCGACCAAAGCGCGCCATCTCCAGCGAGTCGCTCACCAGGCCGCCGGTTACTTCGGCCAGGTCTTGCAGGTCGGGGTGCACGTAGTAGTGCGACACCATCACCGCGTTGCGCTCTTTGAGCAGGCGGCGAATCTTCTCCTTGAGTTCGGCCCGGCGTGGCGGCGCAGGCTCCACGGGCACACGCACCCAGGCATGTTGGGTGGCGCAGGCAGGCTGCTCGTAATCCACTTCACGCACGTCGGTCATCAGCATTTCGCTCATCGGTCTTTCAGGCCCAAAAAGGCGTCTCCTTGTCAAGTGCTATTGTCGCGCAGTTGACTCCACCGCCTGTCAGTGCGACGGACGTGTTGCCCACGACCCCTTGGCCGCATGGAATAGACTGCCGCCTTTTCGCACTGCAACAAAACAGAAACATGAGCGAGACAAGCCCCCAGACGCCTTACGGCACCCTGCCCCCCGCGTCGCCCCTGGCGCCGCGCAAGCCGGTGAGCCTGCCCCGGTTGCAGGAGATGCGCGAGCGCGGTGAAAAAATCACCATGCTCACCGCCTACGACGCAACCTTCGCCGCCGTGGCCGATGCCGCTGGCGTGGACTGCCTGCTGGTGGGCGATTCGCTGGGCATGGTCTGCCAGGGCCTGGCCAGCACCGTGGGCGTGGCGCTGGACACCATGCGCTACCACACCGAAAGCGTGGTGCGTGGCCTGCAGCGGGTGCAGGGCACAGCCTGGGTGATCGCGGACCTGCCCTTTGGCAGCTACCACGAATCGCGCGAGCAGGCCCTGCGCAGCGCCAGCGTGCTGATGCAGGCCGGCGCCCACATGGTCAAGCTCGAAGGCGGCGGCTGGACCACCGAGACCGTGCGTTTTCTGGTCGAACGCGGCATTCCCGTGTGCGCCCACCTGGGGCTGACGCCGCAGACCGTGCACGCGCTGGGCGGCTACCGGGTACAAGGCCGGGGCGACGCCGCGTCGGAGCGCTTGCGCACCGACGCCCTGGCATTACAGGACGCAGGGGCGGCCATGCTGGTGCTGGAAATGGTGCCGGCCGCGCTGTCCGCCCAACTGACACACGAACTCACGCGTTGCGCAACGATCGGCATTGGCGCTGGCAAAGGCACGGCCGGCCAGGTGCTGGTGATGCACGACATGCTGGGCATCAACCTGGGCAAGAACCCAAAGTTCGTGCGCAATTTCATGACCGGCCAGGACAGCGTGCGCGCTGCCATGGCAGCCTTTGTTGCTGCAGTCAAAGACGGCAGCTTCCCCGACGATTCCCTCCACGCCTGGTGATTTCGCTATGCAAGTTGTTCACACCATCGCCGACCTGCGCGCTGCGCTGGCCCCCTTTGATGCCCCCGCCTTCGTCCCCACCATGGGCAACCTGCACGAGGGCCACATCGCCCTGGTCAAACAGGCCAAAAACCTGGGCGATGTGACGGTGGCCAGCATCTTCGTCAACCGCCTGCAGTTCGCACCACACGAAGACTTCGATACCTACCCGCGCACCTTGGAAGCCGACTGCGAAAAACTCGCGGCGCAAGGCTGCGACGTCGTGTTCGCCCCGTCAGAAAAAGACCTCTACCCCGAACCCCAGGGTTACAAGGTGCACCCACCCACCGAACTGGCCGACATCCTCGAAGGCCACTTCCGTCCCGGCTTTTTTGTGGGTGTTTGCACGGTGGTGATGAAGCTGTTCCAGTGCGCGCTCTCGCAAGGCAAGGGCCCCCGCACCGCCGTGTTCGGCAAAAAAGACTACCAGCAGCTGATGGTGATCCGCCGCATGGTGCAGCAGTTCGCCATGCCCATCAACGTGGTGGGTGGCGACACCTGCCGTGCCGACGACGGCCTGGCCCTGAGCTCGCGCAACGGCTACCTGTCGACGGCGGAGCGCCAGGAGGCGGTGCAGCTGTCGCTGGCGCTCAAGGCGCTAGCGCGCGAGGCGCTGACCACCGGGGTCGACCTCCACCAACTGGAAGCCAAAGCACGGGAAACCCTGGACACCCGCGGCTGGGCCAGCGATTACCTGACCGTGCGCCGCCGAAGCGACCTGATGCCCCCCACCCCGGAACAGCGCCAGGCTGGGGAACTGGTGGTTCTGGGCGCCTCGCGTTTGGGCAAAACGCGCCTGATCGACAACCTGGAGTTCTGAAAAGACCACCCAGTCGCTTGCCCGCTGCGCGTGGCCGCATCCCCCTCAAGGGGCGACACCAGCCGTCTGGCGAAGCCAGCCCGGCGGTGTCTCCCGAAGGGGTCACTTCACGCGCTGCGGCGCGGGGAAAACATCAGGCTTGAGGTAACTCGGCCACCGGATCGCGTCCCATGAGGCGGCCCACCGCCTCGTCAGGGCGCAAAGCCCCGTCGAGCAAAGCCACCACTGCTTCCGCAATGGGCATGTCCACCCCCAGGTGACGGGCGCGCTGCACCACGGTGCGGGCGCAGTAAACACCCTCGGCCACGTGGCCCAGCGAGTCCACCGCCTGCTGCAGCGTCTGGCCCTGGGCCAGCAACAAGCCCACCTTGCGGTTGCGGCTGAGATCGCCGGTGGCGGTGAGGACCAGATCGCCCAGGCCAGACAACCCCATGAAGGTGTCGGCGCGCGCGCCCAGCGCCAGGCCCAGGCGGGTGATTTCGGCCAGGCCTCGGGTGATGAGGGCCGCGCGGGCGTTGAGGCCCAGTTGCAAGCCATCGCACAAACCGGTGGCGATGGCCAGCACGTTTTTCACAGCGCCACCCACCTCCACGCCCACCATGTCTTCGTTGGCGTAAACACGCAGGCTGGGGCCATGGAAGGCCCGCACCATGGCGTCGCGCACGTCGGTATGTGGTGACGCCGCCACCAGCGCGGTGGGTTGGCCACGTGCCACCTCTTGCGCGAAGCTGGGGCCGCTGAGGACGCCACAACGCGCCTCGGGCAGGTGTTGCGGGGCCAGCTGGGCCCAGATCTCGTGGCCCAGCAAACCCTGGGCGCCCGGCTGGGCGGTTTCAAAACCCTTGCACAACCACACCACGGGCACGCGCACGCCGGCCAGGGCACACAGCGTGTCGCGAAGGCCCGCCATGGGGGTGCCCACCACCACCAGGTCTTGCGCCTGCGCCAGAGCCGCCAAAGGCCCTTCGCCCGCGTGAGCGATGTGCAAGTCCTCGGGCAAGTCCATGCCAGGCAGGTAGCGGCGGTTCTGGCGCAGCGCTGCCATCTCCGACGCCTGTGCGCGGTCGCGCGACCACAGGCTCACGCGGCGCTGGCCCTCGCGCGCAGCACTCACCGCCAGGGCAGTGCCCCAGGCGCCTGCACCAATGACCAGCACGCGCATGTTGGCCGCTTACTGCGCCAGGCCTTGCTGCTGCTGTTGCTGCTCGTACATGGCCTGGAAGTTGATTTCGGCCAGGTGTACGGGTGGGAAACCGGCGCGGTTGACGATGTCGGCCACGTTGGCGCGCAGGTAGGGGTAGACGATCTGCGGGCAAGCGATGCCAAGGATGGCGCCCATCTGGTCTTCGGGGATGTTGCGGGCCTCAAAGATGCCGGCTTGCTTGACCTCGACCAGGAACACGGTTTTTTCACCGATCTTGGTGTGCACGGTGGCGGTCACACTGACCTCGTACACGCCCTCAGCGGCCGGCTCGGCGGCCACGCCCAGCTGGATGTCCACGTTGGGCTGTTGCTGTTCCAGCAAGATGGCGGGCGAGTTGGGTTGCTCCAGCGAGGCTTCCTTCAGGTAGACGCGTTGGATCTGAAAAACGGGGTTTTGCTCGTCGGCCATGGGTGTCTTTCGTCGTATCGACTGGGATGAAAGCGCGGATTATCTCAGGACCGTCAGCCCCCGCCCGCCGCTGCCCCCGGGTTTACCCGCAATGAAAAAGACTTGCCGTTGCAAGTCAATCTGAAAAATAATTACCAAACAATCAGAAAAAGAAAACATCTTTTCAGACACCCCTTTCAACGGAGACTTCCATGGCAGGCGAAACCTTCATCTCGGCGTCCGCACCACAGACGGTGCAGATGCAACAACTCGAAAACGCGCTCAACGGCATCGGCGTCACCCGCTCGCACAAAACCATCATCTTCCTGGTGGTGTGTGGCGTGTTGTTCGACGTCTTTGAGCAGAACGCCGTGGGCCTGGTGGGCCCCTTGCTGCGCGAGCAGTGGGGGCTGAGCGCCACCGACATCGGCTTTTTGAACACCATCACCTTCATCGCGGCGGCCACGGGCCGCCTGCTTTCGGGCTACTGCGCCGACCGCTTCGGGCGCCGCTTCATGCTCAACGTCAACCTGGCGCTGTTCACGCTGGGCGCCATCGGCTGTGCCCTGGCGCCCAACTACACCATGCTCGCGGTGGCGCGTTTTGTGGTGGGCCTGGGCCTGGGCGGTGAAATCACCACCGCCGTCACCATGCTGGCCGAGTTCTGCTCGGCGCGCTTCCGGGGCACGGCCGTGGGCATGATCAACGTGGGCGGTGGCGGGCTGGGCAACATGCTGGCGCCCGCCTTCGCCCTGGGCGTGTTCGCGCTGTTCCCGGGTGAAAACGCCTGGCGCTGGCTGTTCGGCTGCCTGGTGCTGCCGGCGCTGTTCATCGTGTTCTACCGCCGTCATGTGCCCGAGACCCCGCGTTTCCTGCTCTCGCAAGGCAAGGTGGACGAGGCCAACAAAGTTTTGTCGATGCTGGCGGCGGGCAAGTTGGCCAACGGGCAGTTTCCCATCCACGCCTATGTGACGGCCGGCGCCGCCACACAGACCGGCAACGCGCCGCGCAGCTCCTTCCTGGACATCTTCCGTGGCGGCCTGGCCCGGCGCACCGTGGCGGTGGGCGTGGCCTCGTGGATGACCTTCGGCGCCCAGCTGTCGGTGCTGACGCTGATGCCCACCATCCTGGTGGCCCAGGGCTACTCCATCACCAAGAGCTTCACCTTCACCATCATCATGCAAAGCGGCAGCTTGTTGGGCGCGCTGGCGGCCTCCTCGCTGGGCTACTACTTCCCACGCAAACGGGTGCTCACCGCGGGCGCCATCGCCGCCTGCCTGGCCGGCCTGGCCTTTGGCAACCTGACCAGCAACGTGGCCATGGTGCTGGTGTGCGGCGCGCTGTTCCAGTTTTGCGTGCTCACGCTCAACACCACCATCTGGATCTTCGCCCCCGAGCTCTACCCCACCCGGGTGCGTGGCCTGGGCACCTCCTTCCTGCTGGCCTTGGGCACGGTGGGCGGTGCGTTGTCGCAGGTGCTGGCCGGCAAGATGTTCGACCTGCACGGTGTGGCCGGCATGTTTGGCATGATCGCCACCATGTACCTGATCTTCGCCATCGCGGTGCAGTTCGCACCCGAAACCTTTGGCAAGTCCATCGAGGCCGGTGCCGACGAAGACACCACCCCCGCGGCCACAGGCCATGTCGCCGGCCAGGGAGCACGCGCATGAACCGTCTGCGTGTGCTGCTGATCAACCCCAACACCTCGGTCGCCACCACCGACATGATGGCCCGGCTGGCGCGGGCCGCACTGCCACCCGGCATCGACCTGGACGTGGCCACAGCACGCCGGGGGGCGGCCATGATCACCACCGAAGCCGAGCTGTTGGTGGCCGAGCACGAGGTGCTGGCCCTGGGGCTGGCCCGGGCTGCCGACTTCGACGCGCTGGTGGTCAGCGCCTTTGGCAACCCCGGCCTGGCCGGTCTTCGAGCCGCTGTGCCGTGCCCGGTGATCGGCATCGGCGAGGCCTCACTGCTGGAAGCGGCCCTAGGCGGGCGGCGTTTTGGTGTGGCCACCACCACACCCGGGTTGGAGGATTCGATCGCGCAGTCGGTGCGCGGCCTGGGCTTGGCGGCTAGCTTCACCGGCACCCGCATTCCCCCGGGTGACCCGCTGGCCTTGGCCGCACAACCGGCCGTGCAAGTCGAGCGCTTGGCCGACGCCGTGCGCGCCTGTGTGCAAGAAGACGGCGCCCAAGCCGTGGTGATCGGGGGTGGCCCGCTGGCCGAAGCGGCCGATCAATTGGGGCGCCAGTTTCAGGTACCGGTCATATCGCCGGTGGCAGCGGCCATGCGGCAAGCCACGGCGCTGCTGAGCACCGTCGCCTGAATCAGAGTTCATCCAGGGCCTCGTGCCCGGACTCGATGGCCGCCATGCGCCGGCGGCCGGCCTGGCCAGCCAACTCCATGGCGCGCGTGGCCAGCAAGTGGCACAGCATCATCAGCGCCACGTGGTTATCCAGCGGACCCGGGGCCTGGGTGTGGCAGCGCAGCAGCCACCGCGCCGGCCAGGCGCTTTTGTCGAAGTGATCTGTGATGCACAGCACCGGCACACCTGCCCGGTGGGCCTGGGCCACAAAACGCGCCACGGCGGGCACGCTGCGCCTGAGGGCGAACACCACCAGCAAGTCTTCGCTGCCCAGTTGGGCACCGTACTCGGCCAGCGTTTCACCCGGGCCGGGAATGACCACCGGCTGGTTGTCCAGGACCTGGAGCAGTTGCCAACGCAGGTAGGCCGCAAAGTTGCGGTTCTGACGCTGCCCCAGAAACACCAGCCGGCGCGCGCCCACCATGGCCTGCGCGATGGTGTCGATCAGCTCAGCGGGAATGTGATTGAAGGTGTTGGCCAGGTTGTCGTGCGCCTGCCGGATGTGGCCCGCGACCTTGGACTCAGCGCCCTCACCGGGTTGGCCCAGGTAGAGTGGCGCGCCACTGGAACCAGCCTCGCGCGCGTGTCGGCGGGCCTCGTCGTAGCTTTCGTACCCCAGGCGCCGCACAAAGCGGGTGACGCTGGCGTTGGAGACCCCCGTCAGCCCAGCCAACTCGGAGGCGCTGTAGCCCGACAGGTTGCCGGGAAAATCGAGCAGGAACTCGCCCAGACGCCGCTCGGTGGGGGGCAAGCCGGACAACGCATCTCGCACGCGCGACACAAAGGATGCGGTCGCGGGCGGGGTTGACCGTGCACCCATGGGCCGCTCAGGTGCTTGTCTCAGCCGGCGAGCAGGGGCGCGAGTTCGCCGCGCGCGTCCAACGCCATCAGGTCGTCACAACCGCCCACGTGCGTGTCGCCAATGAAGATCTGGGGCACGGTGCGTCGGCCGGTGATTTCCATCATGTGCGCACGCTGTTGCGGATCGGTGTCGATGCGGATTTCCTCGATCTGCGCCACCCCACGCTGCTTCAGCAATGTCTTGGCCCGGATGCAGTAGGGACAGACAGCGGTGGTGTACATCTTGACGGCGGACATGCGGGCTTTCCTCGGTAGTGGACCAACCCCGATTTTCAGGCTTTCTCGATCGGCAGGCTCGCCGCACGCCAAGCAGCCGTACCCCCCGTCAGGGAATGGGCGTTCTCGAAGCCGAGCTTCTTGGCCACGGCCACCGCGCGCTTGGAGCGCACACCACTGGCACACACCAGGATCAGCGGGTTGGTCTTGTTCTTGACCACGCTGGCCAGTTTGGCCTCCAGCTCGCCGAGAGGGACGTTCTTGGCACCGGCCACGTGGCCAGCTGCAAACTCGTCGGCACCACACACGTCGACCACCACCGCCTTTTCACGGTTCATCAACATCACGGCATCGGCCGGGTTGACACCCGCTGCGCCGCCGCCGCCCGTGAGCATGGGCCACATCAGCATGCCCCCCGAGGCCAGCGCCACCGAGATCAGCATCCAGTTGTCGATCAGAAACTTCACAGCAAACCTTTCTTGAGAAGCCGGGATTTTAGAATGCCGGGTTGTGCCGCTGCAGCCGCAGCCCCATTTCTTCCCCGAACCACGCCCACACCCCATGTACAAGCTCGTCCTCATCCGCCACGGTGAATCCACCTGGAACCTCGAAAACCGCTTCACCGGCTGGACCGACGTGGACCTCACGCCCACCGGGGTGTCGCAGGCCATGTCGGCAGGCAAACTGCTCAAGGCCGAAGGCTGGGACTTTGACATCGCCTTCACCAGCGTGCTCAAGCGCGCCATCCACACGCTGTGGTACACCCTGGACGAAATGGACCGCACCTGGCTGCCGGTGGTCAAGGACTGGCGCCTGAACGAACGCCACTACGGCGGCCTGCAGGGCCTGAACAAAGCCGACATGGCCAAGCAATACGGCGACGAGCAGGTGCTGGTGTGGCGCCGCAGCTACGACACCCCGCCGCCCGCCCTGGAGGCAACCGACCCCCGCAGCGAACGCGGCGACCGCCGCTACGCCGCCTTGTCCCCCGAGCAGATTCCCCTGACAGAGTGCCTGAAAGACACGGTGGCCCGAGTCATGCCTTTCTGGAACGAGGTGCTGGCGCCCACCATCCAGAGCGGCAAGCGGGTGGTGATTGCCGCCCACGGCAACAGCATCCGCGCGCTCGTGAAGTACCTCGACAACATTGGCGACAACGAGATCGTGGGCGTCAACATTCCCAACGGCATCCCGCTGGTCTACGAGCTGGACGCCAACCTCAAGCCCATCAAGAGCTACTACCTGGGCGACGCGGAAGCGGCCGCCAAAGCCGCTGCGGCCGTGGCCAACCAGGGCAAAGCCTGAAACCTGCCCCCACGCTGCGCCGTTCCGTGGGTCGCTGCCCCCCAAGGGTGCGCGGCCTTGCTTGGGAGCGGCCCGGCGCGGCGGCCCTTTTTGCAATGTCTGCTGCGCCGACACATCACGATGTCTTTGCGGAACCGAAACCTTGGAAGTCCCTCTGAGGTGTATATTGCCTTGACCATTTTTGAAGGTGTTGGGACATGGGCCAGAAATTGAAGATCGCCGGCTGGATCGCGTTGGGTGCGATGGCGGGCGCGTTGACCACTGTGCAGGTGCAGGCGGTGGCGCGGGGCACGCTGGCGCCGCTGCCGCTGGAAGAGTTGCAGCAGCTGGCGGCGGTGTTTGGCATGGTCAAGACCGACTATGTGGAGCCGGTGGACGAGAAAAAGCTGATCTCCGACGCCATCTCCGGCATGGTGGCCAGCCTGGACCCGCACTCCCAGTACTTCGACAAGAAGTCCTTCAAGGAATTCCGCGAGGGCACCAGCGGCCGTTTTGTGGGCGTGGGCATCGAGATCAGCATGGAAGACGGCCTGGTCAAGGTGGTGTCGCCCATCGAAGGCTCACCCGCCTTCCGCGCCGGCCTCAAGCCCAACGACCTGATCACCAAAATCGATGACACCCTGGTCAAGGGCCTGAACATCAACGATGCCGTCAAGCGCATGCGCGGTGAGCCCAACACCCAGGTGCAACTGACCATCTTCCGCAAGGACGACAACCGCACCTTCCCGGTCACCATCACGCGCGAGGAAATCAAGACCCAGAGCGTGAAGTCCAAGGTGATCGAACCGGGCTACGCCTGGTTGCGCGTGTCGCAATTCCAG
>DASUIK010000435.1:0-6584 GCA_036279795.1 Burkholderiaceae bacterium
GCCAAGGCGCTCAAGCCGATGCGGGGCAGGCTGTGCCAACCGTGGATGGGGGCCAGGCTCAAGGTCCACTCCGCGTTGGGTACGCGCAGGTTCTTGTCCACCGGTGCGATCAGCGGCCCCGGCGCGGACGCAGCGATCACCTGGCGTTGGCCATTTTGAGGTTGGGTGCGCCAAAGTTCATAGTCGTAGCCGAGGTCGCGCAGGGTTTCGAGACCGGTGGCGTTCAAGGCATCGGGGAAGCGTATGGTGACGTTCACGAAACCCCAGAACTGCCGCACGCCGTGGTGATCGTTGATGAACACCGGCAACCGGCCCACCACGCCCAGGCCGCCTTGCACCAGATTCAGCGGTCCGGCCAGGGTCAGCTGACCTGTGTCCCGGGCGCGAAACGCTTCGGGGCTTTGTGCGGGGTCCTGCAGTTGGTTGAAGCCCAGCGAGCCCCTGTTGGGCTCCAGCGGCACCACGTGTCGTATCACGCCGTTTGGCGACAGCGACAGCGCGGTGATGCCGGGGTAAAAGGGCAGCACCTCATGGGCGATGGTCTCGAAGTCGACGACCTGGCCCTTGTCCTTACGCAAGGCAGCAGCCAACAGGTAGGTCGAGGAAAGCAGGCGGTCGATGCGACTTTCGACCGACTTGGCGTGGTCGGTAGCCAGGCTGAACAGCACGCCGCGCTGGGCGTTCACACGCTCTTGCTCCAGCCGCCACACCAGCGCGCTGGACACGGCCACCCCCAGCAGAAACACCAGCAGGGGCAACCACCGGTGTGCCCACCAGCGTGCGGCTTGTCGGCTCATGCCATCCCGTTGCGCTGTGCCAGCGCCACGAACAGCCCGGAGTGGTCCAGGTCGCTCAAGCCGTCTTGCACCGCCTGCGCGTACAGCGATTCGAACAAGGCGGTGATGGGGGCATCAAACCCCATGGCTTGGGCCGTGGCCATGGCATTGCGCATGTCCTTGAGCTGCACGGTCATGGCCGCGCGTTTGGCAAAGTCGCGCTCTACCATGCGCTGGCCGTGCAACTGCATGATGCGGCTGTCGGCAAAACCGCCCATCAGCGCCTGGCGCACCTGGGCCATGTCGGCGCCGCCCTTGGCGGCCATCAGCAAGGCCTCAGCCACGGCACCGATGGTGATGCCCACGATCATCTGGTTGGCCAGTTTGGCGAACTGCCCCGAACCGTGAGGCCCCACCGGGGTGCAACGTCCCAGCACGCTCAGCACCGGGGTGGCCGCAGCGACGTCGTCGGCATCGCCGCCGGCCATGATGGCCAAGGAGCCTTGCTCGGCTCCCACCGTTCCACCCGAGACAGGCGCGTCGATGTGCCGCACGCCCACGCGCGCCAGCTGGCGCGCGTGTTTGCGCGCTTCGTCCGGCTTGATGGAGGACATGTCGATCACCAGCGCGCCAGGGCGGTACGCCGCCAACACCTCAGACGCCAGCAACACCGCGCCCACGGCTGTGCCGTCGGTCAGCAGGGTGATGACCATGTCGGCCTCCCGCACCGCTTCCGCTGGGCTGTCGACCACGCGGGCACCCAACGGCAACAAGCGTTCGGCCTTGTCGCGCGACCGGTTCCAGGCGGTCACGGTGTGGCCGGCCTCGCACAGGCGGCGTGCCATGGGAAAACCCATCAGGCCAATGCCCAGGACGGCGATGTGCTGGGGTTTGCCAGATGGGACGGCGTGGGTGTCGGTGGTAGAACTGTGAGTCACCAGCCCATTCTATTGACAATGTGAAACGCGATCCAAAGCCCACCATGCCTCCTGCTCGCAGTGCGTCCCGCCACGATCCCCAGTGGCTGGACCTGATGTACAACAACCGCGCCCGGGTGCCCGACCACGGGCGCTATTTCGAACGCTGGGCACGCGATTCGGCGGCGTTCCGCGCCCGCCAACCCGACGGGTTGGACCTGGCCTACGGCGCGGGTGCGGGCGAAACGCTGGATGTGTTCCGCCCTGCCACACCGGACGCCGAGCCCGCTCCTGTTTTGGTGTTCATCCATGGGGGCTACTGGCGCTCCCTGGACAAAGCAGACCACTCCTTCGTGGCCGAGGCTTTCACCCAGGCCGGCGCCTGTGTGGTGGTGCCCAATTACGCGCTGTGTCCGGCGGTCAGCATTCCCCACATCACGCTGCAGATGGCGCATGCCGTGGCCTGGACGTGGCGCCACATCGCAGCCTGGGGCGGCGATGCACGCCGCATCACCGTGGCCGGGCACTCGGCGGGTGGCCATTTGGCGGCCATGATGATGACGTGCCGTTGGCCCGAATTGGGTGCCGATCTGCCCGCCGATCTGGTGCGCAATGGCTTGTCGATCTCTGGCCTGCACGATCTGGAACCACTGCGGCACACGCCCTCATTGCAACCCGCCCTGCAGCTCACGCCCGAGCAGGTGCGTCAGGCCAGCCCGGCGGGTTTGCCTGCCCCGCGCGTGCGGGGCCGGCGCGGGCAGCTGTACAGCGTGGCAGGAGGTGGCGAAAGCGAGGCCTTCTGGGCGCAGAACGCGTTGATCCAGCAAGCTTGGGGCCGCAGGGTGGTGCCGGTTTCTGAAAACCTGCCCGGGCTCAACCATTTCAGCATCCTCGATGCGCTGGTCACCCCGGGACACCGCCTGCACCAGTTGGCCCTTGAACTTTTGAACTGAAAGGACGCGCCATGGCCTCCCTGTTCCGAGACGGTACCGCCTTGATGGTGCAGTACGCCCACTACCACCGCGACCGCCGCAACATCGCGACCCACTTCGTGGGCATCCCCATGATCGTGTTCGCCATCGGCGTGTTGCTCAACCGGCCGCTGTGGGCGTTAGGGGGAGGCCTGTACGCCACACCGGGTATGGTGCTGTGGCTCTTGAGCACCGCCTGGTACCTCACGCGCGGCCTGGGCCTGGTGGGTGTGGCCACCAGCGTGGTCAACCTGTGGCTGATCTGGGCCGCGCACTTGCTGATGACGGCACCCACCACCACCTGGCTGGCCTGGGGTGTGGGCGCGTTTGTGCTGGGCTGGGTGTTCCAGTTCGTGGGCCACCACTGGGAGGGCCGCAAGCCCGCTTTCGCCGACGATCTGGTGGGCCTGCTGGTGGGCCCGGCTTTTGTGGTGGGGGAGGCGCTTTTTGCGCTCGGCCTGTGCAAACCGATGGCGGCTGCGATCGAGCGCGAGGCGGGGCCACTGCGCGGCAGCGGCCCCACCACGGTCACATGAACAAGTGCTCGCCGGCGTTCTCGCCGCCCAGGATCACATAGTTCACTTTCTTGAGGTCGGTCAGCTGGGTGCCGCCGGCGTAGCTGATGGAGCTCTGCACGTCTTCCCGCATTTCGCGCAGCGTGTCGGCCAGCTTGCCCTTGACGGGTTCCAGGATGCGCTTGCCTTCAACGTGTTTGTACTCGCCCTTGTTGAAGTCGCTGGCCGAGCCGTAGTACTCCTTGTAGAGCTTGCCGTCGACCTCGACCGTCTGACCGGGCGATTCTTCGTGGCCCGCGAACAGCGAGCCGATCATCACCATCGTGGCACCGAATCGCACGCTCTTGGCGATGTCGCCGTGGTGGCGGATGCCGCCGTCGGCAATGATGGGTTTGGTGGCCACACGCGCGCACCACTTGAGGGCTGACAGCTGCCAGCCGCCGGTGCCAAAACCGGTCTTGAGCTTGGTGATGCACACCTTGCCGGGGCCCACGCCCACCTTGGTGGCATCAGCGCCCCAGTTTTCCAGGTCGATCACCGCTTCGGGCGTGGCCACGTTACCGGCGATCACGAAGGCCTGCGGCAGCTTCTTCTTGATGTGCTCGATCATCAGGCGCACGCTTTCGGCGTGGCCGTGCGCGATGTCGATGGTGATGTAGTCGGCGCCCACGCCGTCGGCGGCCAGGCGGTCGATGACTTCGTAGTCTGGCGCCTTCACGCCTGAACTGAGGGACACGAACAGGCCCTTCTCGCGCATGCGCTTGGCATAGGCCACGTTGTCCAGATCGAAACGGTGCATGACATAGAAGTAGCCGTTGGCAGCGAGGTACTCGCTGATCGGCTCATCCAGCACGGTCTTCATGTTGGCCGGCACCACCGGCAGCTTGAAACGGCGGCCGCCGAATTCCACCGAGGCGTCGCATTCGCTGCGGCTTTCCACGCGGCATTTGCGCGGCAGCAGCAGGATGTTGTCGTAGTCAAAAATTTCCATGGCTCTCAAGCTCCAGAGGTGTGAAGAAGAGGGCGCTTGGCTTGGCCGCCGGTGTTTGATTGCCGCCCGCCAAAGGTTTGGGCAAAAAAAAACCGGGCGCCAAAAAACTTGGGCCCGGTGATTGATTCTACTCGGACCGGATGACATGGGCCTATACGGTGAATCGGATGGAAGTCATACGAAAACGCCCATGAAGCGGCCCATGAACCGGCACCGCTGGTTGGGCTTCCTAAAATCGGGGCATGACCTTGTTCCAAGACGCCGCCGCGCCATCGCCCGCTCAACTGTCCACTTCATCGCCCCTGCTCCACCACCTCAACCCCGAGCAGCTCCAGGCGGTGACGCTGCCCGCCGAGCACGCCCTCATCCTGGCCGGGGCCGGTTCGGGCAAAACCCGCGTGCTCACGACGCGCATCGCCTGGCTGCTGCAAACCGGGCAGGTGTCGCCGGGCGGTTTGCTGGCCGTGACTTTCACCAACAAGGCCGCCAAGGAAATGATGACCCGGCTGAGCGCCATGCTGCCGGTGAACGTGCGGGGCATGTGGATCGGCACCTTCCACGGCCTGTGCAACCGCCTGCTGCGCGCCCACTGGAAAGCCGCCAACCTGCCACAAAGCTTTCAGATTCTGGACACGCAGGACCAGCTCAGCGCGGTCAAGCGCCTGTGCAAGCAGTTTGGTGTGGACGAAGACCGCTTTCCGCCCAAACAGCTGCAGTGGTTCATCGCCGGTTGCAAGGAAGACGGCCAGCGCCCGCGCGACGTGGTGGTGCGCGATGAGGAAACGCGCAAGAAGGTGGAGCTGTACCAGCTGTACGAAGAACAGTGCCAGCGCGAAGGGGTGGTGGATTTTGGCGAGCTGATGCTGCGCAGCTACGAGCTGCTGCGCGACAACGACCCGCTGCGCGAACACTACCAACGGCGCTTCCGTCACATCCTGGTGGACGAGTTCCAGGACACCAACCGCCTGCAGTACGCGTGGCTCAAACAACTGGCCGGGCACGAGGAGAACGGCCGGTTTGTGAGCGGTGGCAACGCCGTGCTGGCTGTGGGCGACGACGACCAGAGCATCTACGCTTTTCGCGGCGCGCGCGTGGGCAACATGCGCGACTACGTGCACGAGTTCAACGTCCTGCACCAGATCAAGCTGGAGGAAAACTACCGAAGCCACAGCAACATCCTTGACTCGGCCAACGCCCTGATCAGCCACAACAGCGAGCGCCTGGGCAAAAACCTGCGCACCTCACAAGGGCCGGGCGAGCCGGTGCGTGTGATGGAAACCGCCACCGATTTCGAGGAGGCGCAGTGGCTGGTGGAAGAGATGCGCCAGCTCATCCGCAACGACGGCTATGAGCGCACCGAAATCGCTGTGCTTTACCGCAGCAATGCGCAGAGCCGGGTGATTGAAACTGCGCTGTTCAACGCGGGCGTGCCTTACCGCGTGTACGGCGGGTTGCGCTTCTTCGAGCGCGCCGAAATCAAACACGCGCTGGCCTACCTGCGCCTGTTGGAAAACCCGTTTGATGACACCAGCTTCATGCGCGTGGTCAATTTCCCGCCGCGTGGCATTGGCGGGCGCAGCGTCGAGATGCTGCAGGACGCGGCGCGGGCGGCGGGCGTGTCGCTGCACGCGGCTGTGGACAGCCTGGAAGGCGCGGCACGCACCAAGTTCAACGGTTTCATTGCCAAGATGGCCGTGTTGCGCGAAGCCACCGAAGGCAAGACGCTGCGTGAGATCGTGGAGCTGGTGCTGGACCACAGCGGCCTGATCGAACACTACCGCGCCGACCGCGACGGCGACGACCGCGTGGAGAACTTGGAAGAGCTGGTCAATGCCGCCGAGAGTTTTGTGACCCAGGAAGGGTTTGGCCGTGATGCCGTGGCCTTGCCGGTGGACGAAACCGGCGCGGTGCTCACACAAAGCCCGGTCAGCCAGGGGCTCGATCCTTCGTTGCCTGAACTCACGGGTTTGCAGATCGACGGCATCACCCCCGATGGCGAAACGTTGAGCCCGCTGGCGGCCTTCCTCACGCACGCGGCACTCGAATCGGGCGACAACCAGGCCCAGGCCGGCCAGGACGCGGTGCAGCTCATGACGGTGCACGCGGCCAAGGGGCTGGAGTTCGACGCCGTGTTCATCACCGGCATGGAGGAGGGCTTGTTCCCACATGAGAACTCGCTGTCCGACCGCGCTGGTCTGGAGGAGGAGCGCCGCCTGATGTACGTGGCCATCACCCGCGCGCGCAAGCGCCTGTACCTCAGCCATTCACAAACGCGCATGCTGCACGGGCAAACGCGCTACCACCTCAAGAGCCGCTTCTTCGACGAACTGCCCGAGGACAACCTCAAGTGGATCGCGCCGCGCGCGCCGGCCGGCGGCGGCCTGTCCGGTGGGTTCACGGGGGGCGGTGCTGGC
>DASUIK010000436.1:0-7035 GCA_036279795.1 Burkholderiaceae bacterium
ACAGGGGTGCTCATCGTCGCCCCGGTTGACCAGCACCAGGGCCTGCTTCTCGTACACACCGGCGTGCCCCACGGTCTTGCCTTTCCAGCCACAGGCGTCGATGAGCCAGCCGGCCGCCAGCTTGATGCTGCCATCGGCCATAGGGTAGTGCACCACCTTCGGGTCACGGGCGATGATGTCGGCACACTGCTCGGGCGTGACGGTGGGGTTCTTGAAAAAGCTGCCCGCGTTGCCGATGACGGCCGGGTCGGGCAATTTGGCGCGGCGTATCGCCACGATCCAGTCGAAAAGGGTGGTGGCGTCCGGTGTGGTGTTGCCGGTTTCCGCCATCTTGCGCTCCAGGTCCAGGTAGCCCAACACCGGCTTCCAGGGCTTGGGCAGCCAAAAGCGCACGTGGGTGATCAGGGCCCGGCCTGCCAGTCCGTAGCCTTTGTCGCCCGCGCGTTCGTGTTTGAAAACCGAATCGCGGTAGCCAAAACCGCATTGGGCGGCGTCCAGCGTGAAGGCGTGGCCGGTGTCGAGTTCGACGGCGTCCAGCGAATGGAAACGGTCTTGCAACTCCACCCCATAGGCACCGATGTTCTGCACCGGCGAGGCGCCCACGGTACCGGGAATGAGCGCCAGGTTTTCCAGGCCCGGCCAACCCTGCGCCAGGGTCCAGGCCACAAAATCGTGCCAGTTTTCGCCCGCCCCGACCTCCACCAACCAGCCTTTGGGGGTTTCTTCCACCAGGCGGCGCCCGGCGATTTCCACCTTGAGCACCAGCGCCTTGATGTCGCCGGTGATCACCAGGTTGCTGCCACCGCCCAGCACAAAACGGGGCGTGTCGGCCCACTCAGGCGCGCCCAGCAGCGCCTGCACGTCGGCGCTGCTGCGCACGCGCACCAACTGCTGCGCGCGTGCGGCGATACCGAAGCTGTTGTATGGCTGGAGCGCCACGTTGTTCTCGACTAACATCCGTGAATTGTCTCATTCGCCTCTGAAAAGCCCCTGCCATGCCTTCTTTTGACACCGTCCTCGACCCCAACCTGGTGGAAGTGAAAAACGCCGTTGAGCAAACCTCGCGCGAGATCGGCACCCGGTTCGACTTCAAGGGCAGCAGCGCTGCCGTCGAGCTCAAGGACAAGGAGATCACCTTGTTCGGTGACAGCGATTTCCAGATCGGCCAAGTCGATGACATCCTCAAGAACAAACTGACCAAACGCAACGTGGACGTGCGTTTCCTGGACGCCGGCAAGATTGAAAAAATCGGTGGCGACAAGGTCAAACAGGTGGTCAAGGTGCGCAGCGGCATTGCCACCGAAGACGGCAAGAAGATCCAGGCCGCGCTCAAGGCCAGCAAGCTCAAGGTGCAAGGCGCCATTCAGGGTGACGCTGTGCGTGTCACCGGCGCCAAGCGCGACGACCTGCAAGCCGCCATGGCCATCATCAGGAAGGACCTGGCCGACCTGCCTTTGTCCTTCGACAACTTCCGCGACTGAGCCCCTTCATGCGGCGCCTGGCCCCCCTTCTGGTCTGGCTGGCGCTGTCCGCGCAGACAACGGCCTGGGCTCAAGGGGTCCAAGCGCCAGGGGTGCAGCTCGCCGGCCTGTCCAGCGGCAAAGCCTTGCTCGTCATCAACGGCGAAGCGCCCCGCTTTTTGAGCCCTGGTCAGACCGCGGGTGGTGTGCGGCTGCTGGAGCTGAACACGGACCACGTGGTGGTGGATGTTGCCGGCGAACGCCGCACGCTGCGCCTGGGCCAGGCCCCGATCGGCATGGCTGGTGGCAACAACCCATCGGCCAGCAACCGCGTGGTGCTGGAAGCCGGCCCCGGCGGGCATTTCGTCACCGCCGGGCAAATCAACGGCGGCCACGTGCAATTCATGGTGGACACCGGCGCCACCGTGGTGTCGCTGGGGCGTGCCGATGCCGAGCGCATCGGCCTCAAGCCCAGCGACGGCAAACCGGTGCAAATGAACACCGCCAACGGCGCCGTGCTGGGCTACCAGGTGCGCCTGAACAGCGTGAAGGTGGGCGACGCCACCCTGTACGACGTGCCCGCTGTGGTCATGCCCATGCCCATGCCCTACGTGCTGCTGGGCAACAGCTTCCTGTCGCGTTTCCAGCTCTCGCGCGACAACTCCCAGTTGATCCTCGAAAAACGTTATTGAGGCCCCTGCGCATGTCAGCCCTTCCGCCCGACCAATGGCCCACCGCGGGTTTGACCCAGGACCTGATGAGTGCCTGGACCGATCTGGAGAACCGCCTCTCGCGCCTGCTGCGCGCGCCGCGTGAAGCCGACGATTTTGTGCACGACCTGCTGTTCATCGAACAGCACATGGTGGCCCTGCTGGAAACCGACGCCGACGGCTCGCTTTACCTGATGCTGCAACTGGCAGCCTCGAGCAACGTGGGCTACAGCGCGTCGCACGCCCTGGTGTGTGCCAGCCTGTGCCAGTTGGTGGCGCCCGCCCAGGTGGACGACGCGGGCTGGGTGCACAGCCTCAACCGCGCGGCGCTGACCATGAACATCGCTATGACCCAGGTGCAGGACGAACTGGCGCTGCAGGCCGGCCAGCCCACACCGCCGCAGAAGTGGCAGATCGACCAACACGCCAGCGCCGGCGTGGCGCTGCTGGAATCCCTGGGTGTGTCCGACCCGGCCTGGCTGGAGATCGTGGCCCGCCACCACGACGCGCCCGAGCTGCAACCGCAGGATGGCTCGCCCATCGCCCTGCTGACCAGGGTGCTGATGGCGACGGACCGCTACACCGCACTCATCAGCCCGCGCGAGACGCGCAGTGGCCGCTGCATCACCGACTCTGGCCGCAACGTGGTGGCGCGCCATGGCAACGTACCCGATCCGGTGGGCCACGCCCTGCTGCGCGCCGTGGGCATCTGCCCACCCGGCACCTTTGTGCGCCTGCAAGACCAATCGGTGGCGGTGGTGTTGCGCCGCACCGAGGTGCCCGGCGCACCGCTGGTGGCGCCGGTGCTCGACCCCGATGGGCACCCCATTCCGGACCCGGTGCTGGTGCGCACCGACGCGGAGCCGTATCAGGTGGAAGCCGCCCTCGTCACCCGCACGGTGCGGGTGCGCCTGAACCACGCCCGCCTGCTGCAAATGGCTGCGCTGGCGTGATCGCACACCCCCGTCGCTCGCCCACTTCCCCGGCATTGCCCTTAGGCAATGACGCAAGTGGCCGCATCCCCCTCAAGGGGGCGACACCAGCCGCCCGGCAAAGCCGGCCCGGCGGTGTCCCCCGGTCAGGCATCTGCACCAAGCGAGGAGAACGCGTTGGACAAATACCTCGTCAAGCCTGCGCGGCGGTGGCGATGACCTCGATCTTCCAATCGGGGTTGCCCAGCGCAGCCTGCACAGTGGCGCGCGGCGGTGTGTGACCAGGGGCCACCCAGGCATCCCACACCTCGTTCATGGCGCCGATCTCACGGATGTCGCTGAGGTAGATCTGCACCCGCAACAGGCGGGTCTTGTCACTGCCGCATTCGGCCAGGCGTTGATCGATCTGGGCCAGCACGTCCTGCGTCTGGCCACGGATATCGGTGTCACCCCGCTCGGGCACCATGCCGGCCAGGTAGACCACGCCGTTGAACACAGCCGCTTCGCTCAAGCGCGGGCCCACGTGAAAACGTTGCAAGGTGTTGTCGCTCATTTTTTCTTTGCCCCAAGTTTGGATTCTTTGCCGGCCAGCAGGCGGTTGATGTTCTCGCGGTGCCGCCACAGCAGCAACACCCCCATGACCGCGATGGCCAGCAGCACCGGCTGGGCCATGTACCAGGCCACACCGTTGCCCATGAGGTAGAACGCGGGCGCAAACACCGCCGCTACCATGGAGGCCAGCGATGAGTAGCGAAAAAACACCGCGATCAGCACCCAGGTGAGCAATGTCGCGCCGCCCAGCCAGGGCTCGAAAGCCAACAGCACCCCGGCCGCCGTGGCCACGCCCTTGCCGCCCTGGAAGCGGAAGAACACCGGATAGAGGTGCCCCAGAAACGCGGCCAAGCCCACCAGCGCAAGCGTCGCGTCGCCCAGCCCGTAGGCCGCGCCGAACTGCTGCACCAGCACCACCGGCAGCCAACCCTTGAGGGCGTCGAGCAACAGGGTGATGACAGCAGCGGCCTTGTTGCCCGAACGCAGCACGTTGGTGGCGCCCGGGTTCTTGCTGCCGTAGCTGCGCGGGTCGCTCAGGCCCATGAGGCGGCTCACGATGACGGCAAACGACAAGGAGCCGATCAGATAAGCAACCAGGGTGGCGATGAGGGGATAAAAAGCGGCCATGGATGTCCTTATTCTTCGAGCGCGCAGCTCACCGGTTGGGCCCCCAGCAGGTCCACACAAACCGAGGGCGCGATGCCCACCAGGTAGCCGCGCTTGCCGCCGTTGAGCCAGATGCGCGGCAGCGAGAGGATGGATTCTTCCACGAACACGGGCATGGTTTTGCGGGTGCCAAAAGGCGAGGTGCCGCCGACCAGGTAGCCGCTGTGGCGGTTGGCCACCTCGGGCTTGCAGGGCTCCACCGATTTGCGCCCGATCTGGCGCGCCAGGTTCTTGGTGGACACCGTGCGGTTGCCGTGCATCAGCACCACCAGCGGCTGGGCCTTCTCGTCCTGCATGATCAGTGTCTTGACCACGGCAAAGGGGTCCAGTCCCAGCACCTGGGCGCTGTGCTGTGCCCCGCCGTGTTCCAGGTACTCGTAGGGGTGCTCGGTGAACTCGATGCCCCGCACCTTCAACAACGCGGTAGCCGGGGTTTCGCTGACGTGGGGTTTTTTAGCCATGTGGGGTGGAATGGCGTTGCCTGTCCCAGGACACCACCGATCCGGCTTTGCCGGTCGGTAGGTGTCGCCACCTTGAGGGGGTGACGCGCCCCAAGGCGCGGCGCGGGGGTGGGCTGAGTCACTGAGCGGGGTCGCGGTGCTCCCAGCGGATGGCGTCGATCTGCTTCAACAACTCGGGCGACAACTCGGTCCCCCAGGCGTCCAGACACTCGTCCAGCTGCGCCACCGAGGTCACGCCAATGATGGTGCAGGCCACGCGCCAGTTGGTGTAGCAGAAGGCCAGCGCCAGTTGCGCGGGCGTGAGGCCATTGTCGCGTGCGAGCTGGTTGTAGCGCTTGGCGGCCGCCAAGGCTTCAGGGCGGCCCCAGCGCTGTTTCTGCATCGATTCGTAAATGGCCATGCGGCCCTGGGGCTGCGCCACGCCGTGGATGCCGGTTTCGTCGTATTTGCCGGTCAGCAAGCCAAAGCCCAGCGGCGAATAGGCCAACAAGGACACACCCAGGTGGTGCATGGTTTCGTCCAGGCCGTTGTCCAGGCTGCGGTTGATCAGGCAATACGGGTTTTGCACCGTGGCCACGCGCGGCAGGCCGTGTTGTTCGGCCAAGCGCACGAACTCGTGCACGCCGTAAGGCGTTTCGTTGGACAGGCCGATATAGCGCACCTTGCCGGCTTTCACCAGCTCGCCCAGCGCCTGCAGCTGCTCATGGATGGAGGTGCCTTCCCGGTCTTTCTTCGGATCGAAGTAAAGCGCGCCAAAAGCCGGCACATTGCGTTCGGGCCAATGGATTTGGTAGAGGTCGATCACGTCGGTCTGCAAACGGCGCAGGCTGGCCTCGCACGAGGCCAGGATGTCCTGCCCCGTCATGCCTTGCCCAGCGCGTATCCAGGGCATGCCGCGCGACGGCCCGGCCACCTTGGTGGCCAGCACCAGCTTCTGGCGTGCCCCAGGGTTCTTGGCAAACCAATTGCCGATGAAGGTTTCGGTGGCACCGCAGGTCTCGGCCGTGGCCGGGACGGCGTACATCTCGGCCGTGTCGATGAAGTTGACGCCGCGCTCCAGTGAGCGGCTCAGGATGCGGTGCGATTCGGCTTCGGCCACCTGCTGGCCAAAGGTCATGGTGCCCAGGCAGATGGGCGTGACACGCAGGTCGCTGTGACCCAGGGAAACAAGATTCATGGCGCTGGTTCCGGGTGAGAAAAACAGCGCCCGAGTTTATGTCAGGGCGCGCCAGCGGGTTGTCACAGCTTCACCATCACGTGCCGTGCCACGGTGTAGTCTTCCAGCGCGTACATCGACATGTCCTTGCCGTAGCCGCTGGACTTGAGGCCCCCGTGGGGCATTTCGTTGACCAGCATGAAATGCGTGTTGATCCAAGTGCAGCCGTACTGCAGTTTGCGCGCCACCCGCATGGCGCGGCCCACATCCTGCGTCCACACCGAAGAGGCCAGGCCGTAGTCGGAGTCGTTGGCCCAGGTGATGGCCTCGTCGGGGTCGGTGAAACGTGTGACCGACACCACCGGGCCAAACACCTCGCGGCGCACAATTTCATCGTCCTGGCGGGCACCGGCAATCACCGTGGGTTCGTAGAAGAAGCCGTTGCCCGGGCGCATCTTGCCGCCCGCGGTCACCTCCATGTGACCCAGCATCTGCGCGCGCTCCACAAAGCTGGCCACGCGGTCTCGCTGGCGGTCGGTGATCAGCGGGCCCATCTCCACGCCCTCTTCGTCCTGGGTGCCGAGCTTGATGGTTTTCACGGCGGCGCTGAGGTCGGCCACCAGGCGGTCATAGACCTTGGCGCCGGCGTAGATGCGGCAGGCCGCCGTGCAATCCTGGCCGGCGTTGTAGTAGCCGAAGGTGCGCACACCTTCGACCACCGCGTCCACATCGGCGTCGTCGAACACGATGACCGGTGCCTTGCCACCCAGCTCCAAGTGGGTGCGCTTCAGGGTGCCGGTGGCGGCCTGCAGAATTTTGCGGCCGGTGGACACGTCACCGGTGAGCGAGACCATGCGCACGATCGGGTGCTCCACCAGGGGCTGGCCCACGCTCTGGCCACGGCCGCACACCACGTTGAATACCCCTTTGGGCAGGATGTCGGCCACCACACGCGCAAGCAGCAGCGCGGTCAGCGGGGTTTGTTCGCTGGGCTTGAGCACCACGGTGTTGCCGGCGGCCAAAGCCGGCGCGGCCTTCCACGCGGCCATCATCAGCGGGTAGTTCCAGGGTGCGATCGAGCCGATCACACCAATGGGG
>DASUIK010000437.1:0-4057 GCA_036279795.1 Burkholderiaceae bacterium
CTCCACCGGCAGCGTGAGGTGGGCGCGGCGCATCATCAAGGTGCCCAGTGCCCAGGAGATGGCCGCCAGCTCCATCCACACAATGCCCAATGGGCGCCCCGAGAGCGAGGCCAGCTCGTCGGCCAGCAGCAGCGCGATGGCCGCGCCCACGGCCACCACCGCCAGCAGCACCCGCCGCGTCAGGGCCTGCCCGAAGAAGGCTGCCCCCAGCAAGACCGTCCAGATGGGCATGGTGAAACCCAGCACCGCCGCGCGGCCCGAGGCCAGTTCGCGCACACCCAGAATGGACAGGGTGTGCCAGCCCAGGATGTTGGGCAGGCCCAGCCACACCACGCTGCGCCATTCGCCACCACCGGTCGACCAGCGTGGCCACATGCGCACACCACGCGCGCGGAAGAAGAAAAACAGCCACAGCGCACCGCCCGTCATGGTCAGCGCGCGGAAGTACAGCGGTGACAGCTCCCGCAGCGAGAGCTTCATCATCGGCCAGTTGACACCCCACATCAGGGTGAGGGCCACCAGCACCCAGAGTTGCTTGCGGGTGAGCACTTAAACGGCCACCGGTGCCTTGATGGCCGGGTGGCACTGGTAGTCCAGCACCTCAAAGTCTTCGTACTGGTAGTCGAAGATGGAATCGGGCCGGCGCTTGATGTGCAGCGTGGGGTAGGGGTAGGGCGCCCGGCTCAACTGCAACTCAACCTGTTCGGTGTGGTTGCTGTAGATGTGGCAGTCGCCGCCGGTCCAGATGAAGTCGCCCACGGCCAGATCGCACTGCTGCGCCAGCATGTGGGTGAGCAGCGCGTAGCTGGCGATGTTGAAGGGCACGCCCAGGAAAATGTCGGCGCTGCGTTGGTACAGCTGACACGAGAGCTTGCCGTCGGCCACGTAGAACTGGAAAAACGCGTGGCAAGGCATCAACGCCATCTTGCTCAGCTCGGCCACGTTCCAGGCGCTCACGATGATGCGGCGCGAGTCGGGGTTGGTCTTGAGCGTCTTGACGACTTCGGCGATTTGGTCGATGTGCCCGCCGTCTGGCGTGGGCCAGCTGCGCCACTGCACGCCGTACACCGGGCCGAGGTCGCCGGTTTCGGGGTCGGCCCACTCGTCCCAGATGCTGACACCGCGCTCCTTGAGCCAGTTGTTGTTGCTGGAGCCGGTGAGGAACCACAACAACTCCTGAATGATGGACTTGAGGTGGACCTTTTTGGTCGTCACCAGCGGAAAACCTTCGTTCAGGTCAAAACGCATCTGGTGCCCGAACACGCTGCGTGTGCCTGTGCCCGTGCGGTCTGCCTTGAACACGCCATGTGTGTGCACATGGCGCATGAAGTCTTCGTATTGGGAGCGGGTGGGGCGGTTAGGTGTCATGTCATTGGCTCCGGCTGGCGGTTTTCACGATGCGCGCAAAACGCGGCAACACCGAGGCCGCCACATCGGTGGGGCGCACCGCGCCTTCGGGCGCATCACCGTTGAGGGTCATCAGGTAGGCGCGGGTGGCGGCTTCGCCGAATTCGGGGTGGAACTGCACGCCCCAGGCGCGCGTGCCAAAACGGAATGCGTGGTGGGGCTCGAAGTGGTTGCCGGCCAGCAGGGTGGCGCCTTCGGGCAGGCGGCGCACGCTTTGGCGGTGGGCGGCCTGAGCGTCGAACTGGGTGGGCAGACCGGCGAACAGTGGGTCGTCCTGCGCAGCTTCATGCAAGCTCACCGGCACGGTGCCCAGTTCGATGCCCTGGGGGTGGTAGCCCACTTCGCCGCCCAGAGCGTGGGCCAGCAACTGGTGGCCGTAGCAGATGCCCAACACGGGCACCTCGGCGGCCACGGTGTCGCGCAACCAAGCCGCAGCTGTTTCGCTCCAGGGTTCGCGGTCGCTGACCATGCTGTGCGAGCCGGTGATGACCACGCCGCCGATGTCGGCTTGTGCCGGCAGTGCCTGGCCTTCGCGTGGGTCCACCACCGCGACGGGCAGGCTGT
This sequence comes from Burkholderiaceae bacterium, assembly GCA_036279795.1. Lineage (GTDB taxonomy): Bacteria > Pseudomonadota > Gammaproteobacteria > Burkholderiales > Burkholderiaceae_C > Hydrogenophaga. The sequence continues at coordinate 1,972 of DASUIK010000437.1, forward strand.
CGTCTTGCAGGCCGGCCTGAATCCAGTGCTCAAAGTCCTGCAGTTCAGCGGCGATGTGGGGGTGGGTGCTGCCCACTTTCAAAATGAGCAGTGGCTTGGTGAGGGAAACGGTCATGTTCAGATGACCCGGCCCGGATTCATGAGGCCTTGCGGGTCGAGTGCGGTTTTGATGGCACGCATCAGTTGGAGCGCCACCGGGTTTTTGTAGTGCGGCAGCTTGTCGCGCTTGAGGGAGCCCACGCCATGTTCGGCGCTGATGGAGCCACCAAAGCGCGCCACGGCGTCGAACACCAGGGTGTTGATGCGTTCTTCCTCGTCGCGCAAAAAGGCCTTGCCGTCCACGCCCTCCGGCGCCTGCACGTTGTAGTGCAGGTTGCCGTCGCCCAGGTGGCCGAAGTTGACCAGGCGCATGCCAGGGATGGCGCGCTGCAGCTCGGCGTCGGTCGCTTCGCAGAAGGCGGGGATGCGGGACACGGGCACGCTGATGTCGTGTTTGATGTTGAGGCCTTCCTCGGCCTGCGCCAGCGGGATGCTCTCGCGGATGTGCCACAGGCCTTTGGCCTGGGTCAGGTTCTCGGCCACCACGGCGTCGGTCACGGTGCTTTGTTCGAACGCGGTTTCCAGCAGCGATTCGAACAAGCCTCGCGCATGGGCCTCGCTCTCGAAGTCGCTGTTTTCCAGCAGCACGCAGTAGGGCGTGTCCTGCCACAGCGGCACGCGCAGTTTGGGGAAGTGTTTGTCCACCAGCCCCAGCGCAAACTGGCCCATCACCTCAAAGCCGGTCAGGCCGGCGGCCAAGCGTTGCTGGGCCAGGCCCAGCAAATCCACCGCCGCCTGCATGGTGGGCACGGCGGCCCAGGCGGTGAGTTTGGCGGCGGGCTGTGGGTAGAGCTTGAGCGTGGCAGCGGTGATGATGCCCAGCGTGCCTTCGCTGCCCACGAAGAGGTCGCGCAGGTCGTAGCCGGTGTTGTCCTTGCGCAGGCCACTCAAGCCGTCCCACACCTCGCCCTGGGCGGTCACCACCTCCAGGCCCAGGCACAGGTCGCGCGTGTTGCCGTAGCGCAGCACCTGGGTGCCGCCGGCGTTGGTGGCCAGGTTGCCGCCGATGGTGCAGCTGCCTTCTGCGGCCAGGCTCAGCGGGAACAGGAAGCCCGCTTGCGCTGCGGCGGTCTGCAGGTTTTGCAGCACGCAGCCGGCGTCCACCGTCATGGTGAGGTTGGCGCCGTCGATGGCACGCACGCGGTTCAGGCGTGTCAGGCTCAGCAACACCTGGGTGCCGCTGTCGTCGGGCACGCTGCCCACCACCAAACCGGTGTTGCCACCCTGCGGCACGATGGCGGTGCCCTCAGCGGCACAGGCCTTCACCACGGCAGCCACTTCGGCGGTACTGCCCGGGCGCACCACGGCCAACGCGCGGCCGTGTGCCCGTTTGCGCCAGTCCTGTTCCCAGGCGCTGAGATCGGCCGTGGGGTCGTCGTGGGTGAGCACGTGGGCGGCGCCCACGGCGGCCTGGAGTTGGGCGATCAGGGGTGTCATGCGGCGGTTTCGGTGGTGGCTGCGGCAGCGGCCTTGGCGTCGCGCAGGCGCAGGCGGATGTGCAGGGTGCATGCCACGAACAGCGCCACGCACAACACCACCTCCAGCAAGGCCAGGCCGGCGCTCAGGCCAGTTTCGCTGGTGGCGCGCACCACGCCCTCGGTGAAATACAGCCACACCAACAGGCTGAGCCAGCGGTAGGTATACATGCGGTTTTTCAGCAGCCCGGGCAAGGCCGGCAGCAGGGGCAGGATTTTGATGACCCACCACGAGCCGCCCGGGCGCAGTGGCGCCAGCCACAACTCCCAGGCCAGGCCCAGCGCAATCAGGCCCAGCAGGCCGGCCACGGCGGCAGCCCGGGTTTGGGCAATGTGGGCGGCGGGGCGGCGGGGCGGGGCGGCAAGGGGCACGGCAGGGGGCACGGAAGGCTCGGTCATCGTGGTGGCATGATACCGGCCCATGAAAGTCGATGACGCCATCCGGGCCTTGCAGGACTTCCCGTGGCGCAACACCGGGCGCACGCTGCTGCAGCGCTTCCGCGAAGACCGCC
>DASUIK010000438.1:0-5415 GCA_036279795.1 Burkholderiaceae bacterium
CAGGCAGGTGGCCAGGGTGTCTTCCACCTTGCGCCACAGGGCCAGGCGGTTGCGCCACTTGCTGATGCTGTGGCCTTCGTCGGGGAACAGCAGGTACTCGACCGGGTGGCCCCGCTGGCGCAGCGACGCGACCACGTCGTCCGAGTCCTGGCGCAACACGCGGATGTCGTTGGCACCGTGCACCACCAGCAGCGGCGCGCTGATCTGGTCGAGGTAGGACACCGGCGAGTTGCGCAGCATCTCGGCGCGTTGCGCGGGGACGGCTGGGTCGCCGTAGAAGCGCACGAACATGTGGCGATTGCGCCAGAACGGCGGCCAGTTCTCGATCAGGCGTGGCCAGTCGGCCACGCCCACGATGTTGATGCCACAGCGGTAATCGTGCGGCTTTTGCGCGAGCTGTGCCAGCACGGAGAAGCCGCCGAAACTGGCGCCCATCACCGACAGCCGCTTCGGGTCGGCCACGCCTTGGTCGATGGCCCATTGCACGCCTTCGGCGATGTCCTGTTGCAGGCGACCGTTGTATTCCATGGCGCCGGCCCACATGTGATCGCGCCCGTAACCGGCCGAACCACGGTAGTTGAGTTGCAAGACCGCGTAGCCTCGGTTGGCCAACATCTGACGCCCATTGAAGATGGCGGGCGCCCAGGTATCGCGCGCCCAGGGGCCACCATGGATGTCCACCACCAGCGGCACCGGCCCGCTCACGCCGCGCGGGCGCGTGAGGTAGCCGTGAATGCGGCGGCCATCGGAGGCGGTGAAGGCCATGGGCGTGACCGCCGAAAGCACCTGTGCTTCTTCCGGAAAGTGGGTGTCGAGGCGGCTGACCAGGCCGGTCTCGCGGTCCCACAGCAGCTCGGCGGCATCGAACTCGCCCAGGCTGCGCAGCAACACACGGCGCGCCGCATCGTCGCGCCCTTGAAGGCGGGTGAAGACAGGTGCCGCAGGCACGGCGCCTTGGGCCACGGCACGCGCCACCACGGCGTCCACCTGGGCCTTCCAGGCGGCATCGAAAAAGTGCATCTGCGGGTGGTCAGGCTCGACCACATAGCCCACGGGCGCACCGGATGCACTGGCAAACGAAGCAGACGCCACGTCCACCACCGGGTGTTCGGCCAGCACCCGCTCGGCGCCACTGGCCATGTCCATCTCCACCAGGGCGGCCTTGTCGCGGCCCAGGTTGGACAAGGCCCACAGCTTGCCTGTTGCCGGGTCCACGCGCAGCACCCGAAACGAATCAAAACCGCCCCAGGTCTTGAGCGATTGCCAGCCGCCGGCCCCATTGCGCAACTCCAGCGCTGCACCTGAGCCGTCGTCTTTGCCCAGCTGGCGAATGCGTCCCACCGTGCGTGCATCGGTGCCCACCAGCCAGTCCAGCACAGCACCATCGCTGCGAGCCACCTCGGTCACCTGACGTGTGGCCGCATCGGCTTCGTAGAGGTCAAAGGTGCTGCGGTCGCGCTCGTTGCTGGCGAAGAAGAAACGTGCGCTGCCGGCTGGACCACGCGACACCACCCAGGCGCGCACGCCTCGCGCGGGCGTGAGTTGCCATTCACGCCCCTCCGCAGCCTGGGCGTCGAGCACGCGCAGCTGCGTGTTCTCGTCGCCCCGTTCGTCCTTGCTGAACACCACATGCCGGCTGTCGGGCAGCCAGTTGTAGTAACCACCGCGTCGGCCTTGGTTGCCAATGGCAAAGGTGCGCACCGCGCGCGCATCGTCCACCGGTCGCACCGCCAGGCCGTTGTCGGTGCCCACGGTTTGCGACCACAGCAGGCGCTGGCCGTCGGGCGACAGCACAAACCCACCGGTGCGCTCGATGTTGGCCACAAAACGCCGCATGGGCAGCAGCGGCGCCAGCGACTGCATGGCCTGGGCGGACACCAGCGTTGACTGCGTGGGAGCGGTGGCGCACCCGGCCAACAGAGTGACCAACATGGCCCCCAACAAAATCGCTTTCATGCCCGCCTCCTTTGTGATGTTTTTGACACGACAGCATAGCCGCACTGGTTGTCACAATTTATACAGAGCAATCGCTCGGCAAAACTATACTGTTGGCTTCACATCCCACACCGCCGGAGACCCCCATGACCGAAGCCTATGTGTTCGACGCCATCCGCACCCCACGCGGCAAGGGCAAAAAGGACGGCAGCCTGCACGAAGTCAAGCCCATCAACCTGCTGACCGGCGTGCTCACCGAGCTACAACGCCGCAACGGCTTTGACACCGCACGGGTGGACGACGTGGTGATGGGTGTGGTCTCGCCCGTGGGTGAGCAGGGCTCGGTGATTGCCAAAACCGCCGCGCTGAAAGCCGGCTGGGACTGGACCTGCTCGGGTGTGCAGCTCAACCGCTTCTGCGCCTCCGGCTTGGAGGCTGTGAACATGGCGGCACAAAAGGTGCGCAGCGGCTGGGAAGACTTGGTGGTGGCGGGCGGCGTGGAGAGCATGAGCCGCGTGCCGATTGGCTCGGACGGCGGCGCCTGGGCGCAAGACCCGGAGACCAACAGCCAGACCGACTTTGTGCCGCAGGGCATTGGCGCCGACCTCATCGCCACGCTGGAAGGTTTCACGCGTGCCGACGTGGACGCCTACGCGGCCGAATCGCAGCGGCGCGCGGCAGCGGCGCGCGAGGCGGGCTACTTTGCGCGCTCGGTGGTGCCGGTGAAAGACTTTCTGGGCCAGACCATTCTGGACCACGACGAGTTCATCAAGCCCCGCACCACGGTCGAATCGCTGGCCGGCCTCAAGCCCGCGTTTGAACAACTCGGCGCCATGGGCTTCGATGCGGTGGCCATTGGCCGCTACCCGCAGGTGGAGCGCATCCACCACGTGCACCACGCCGGCAATTCGTCGGGCATCGTCGATGGCGCGACCGCCATGCTCATCGGCTCGGACGCCGCCGCCAAGGCCCACGGCCTCACGCCGCGTGCGCGCATCGTGGCCGCCGCCGTTTCGGGCGCCGACCCCACCATCATGCTGACCGGGCCCACGCCAGCAGCACGCAAGGCGCTGGCCAAGGCCGTGCTCACAGTCGACCAGATCGACCTGTTCGAAGTAAATGAAGCCTTCGCCGCCGTGCCCATGAAGTTCATGAAGGACATGGGCGTGCCTCACGAGAAGGTCAACGTCAACGGCGGTGCCATCGCCATGGGCCACCCGCTGGGGGCCACCGGTGCCATGATTTTGGGCACCCTGATCGACGAGTTGCACCGCCGCAACCTCCGCTACGGCCTCGCCACCCTCTGCGTGGGCGGCGGCATGGGCATCGCCACGATTGTTGAACGCATCTGAACGAAAGCGGACACCTCACCATGATCACCCACACCATCCGCTACGAACTGCAAGACGGCATCGCCACGATCACTTTTGATGAGCAAGGCTCTCCCGTCAACACCATGTGCCGGCAGTGGCAGCAAGACCTGCAGGCGGTCTCCGCACAGGTGCTACAAGACAAAGACCAGATCTCGGGCATCGTGCTTGCCTCGGCCAAGAGCAGCTTTTTTGCCGGCGCCGACCTCAAGGCCACCATGCGCCTGACGGCCGCCGATGCGCCCGCCGTGTTCAACGAAATCGAGACCATGAAACGCGCCTTCCGTGCGCTCGAAACCCTGGGCAAACCGGTGGTGAGTTGCATCAACGGTGCGGCCCTGGGCGGTGGCTGGGAAGTGGCCCTCATCGGCCACCACCGCATTGCCGTCAACGACAACAAAGTCCAACTCGGCCTGCCCGAGATCACCCTGGGCCTGATGCCTGGCGCCACTGGTATCACCAAAATGGTTCGGCTGCTGGGGTTGATGGGCGCGCAGCCCTACATTCTGGAAAGCCAGTTGTTCAACCCGGCCCAAGCCCACGCACTGGGCTTGGTGCACGAACTGGTGGACAGCCCAGACGCCCTGCGCCCCGCCGCCCTGGCCTGGATTGCCGCCCACCCCAGCGCCCAGCACCCCTGGGACGACAAGGCCTACAAGCTGCCGGGTGGCACGCCCACCAACCCCAAGATCGCAGGCGCATTGACCGTGGCACCGGCCATGCTCAAACAAAAAACACGTGGCCTGTACCCGGCGCCCGAGTACGCGTTGGCCGCCATGGCCGAAGGGGCGTCGGTGGACTACGACACCGCCCTGCGCATCGAAAGCCGCTACCTCGCCAAGCTCATGACAACGCCGGTGGCGCGCAACATGATCAACACCTTCTTCTTCAACATGAACGCCATCAAGAGCGGTCAGTCGAGGCCGAAGGACGTGCCGCGATACAAGCCCCAGAAGGTGGGCCTGCTGGGCGCGGGCATGATGGGTGCCGGCATTGCCTACGCGCAGGCCAGCCGGGGCATCGCCACGGTGCTCAAAGATGTGTCGCTTGAGAAGGCCGAGGCAGGCAAGGCCTACAGCGTCAAGGTGACACAACCGCGCGTGGACAAAGGCCGCATGAACCCGCATGACCAGGCCGCGCTGCTGGCACGCATCACCCCCACGGCCAATGCCGCCGATCTGGCCGGCTGCGACCTCATCATCGAAGCCGTGTTCGAAGACCGCGCGCTCAAGGCCAGGGTGACGCAGGAGGCCGAGCCACAGTTGGCGGCCGGTGGATTCTTCGCCAGCAACACCTCCACCCTGCCCATCAGCGGTCTGGCCACGGCCAGCGCGCGGCCGGAGAAGTTCATCGGCATCCACTTCTTCAGCCCGGTGGACAAGATGAAGCTGGTCGAGATCATCCGCGGTGCCAAAACCGACGACGAGACCGTGGCGCGCGCGTTTGACTACGTGCAGGCGCTGGGCAAGATCCCCATCGTCGTGAACGACGCGCGCGGCTTTTACACCAGCCGCACCTTCGGCACTTTCGTGATGGAAGGCGCGGCCATGCTGGGCGAGGGCATCCCTGCCGCGGTCATCGAAAACGCGGGTGTCCAGGCCGGCATGCCGGTGGGCCCACTGGCGGTGCTGGACGAAACCGCGCTCAGCTTGAGCGTGCACGTGCTGGACCAGACCCGTGCCGACCTGGCCGCCGAGGGCAAGACCTACACCGCCACGCCGGGCGAGCTGCTGGTGGAAAAAATGGTCAAGGAGCTAGGCCGCAAGGGGCGCGCGGCCGGTGGTGGCTTTTACGACTACCCGGCGGGCCAGAAGAAGGTCTTGTGGCCGGAGCTGAAAACCCGCTTTGAAAAACCAGACGTCGCCTGGGACATGCAGAACTTGAAGGACCGCCTGCTCTACCGCCAGGCGGTGGAAACCGCGCGCTGCCTCGCCGAAGGCGTGCTCACCACCGTGCACGACGCCAACATCGGCTCCATCTTCGGCATCGGCTTCCCGGCCTGGACCGGCGGCGCCATGCAGTTCATCTACGGCACCGGCATCGACGCGTTTGAAAAACGCTGCGCCGAGCTGGCCGCACAATGCGGCCCGGGCTTTGTCCTGACCGATGC
>DASUIK010000439.1:0-9165 GCA_036279795.1 Burkholderiaceae bacterium
GCTGGGGCGCCTGCACAAAGCCTGGAAGCTGCTGCTGGACAGCTTTGACGCGCCTTATCAGGTGCTGGAAACGCTGCCCGACGACTGGACCGGCGCCCTGCAAGGCGCGGTGGCCGCCGTGGCCGAGCACCTGGCCGAACATCCCACCGAAGCCCCCGGCAACCCGCTGGTGCGCTGGTATTTCGACGCCCTGTTTTTCCAGAGCCTGGCCGAGGCCTTCGGCCCCCATTCCCTGCTGGACCTGAGCGCAGAGAACGACGGCACGCTGAGCCTGCGCAACGTGGTGCCCGCGCCTTTTCTGCGCGAACGCTGGCAGGCCGCCCAAGGCGCCACCCTGTTCTCGGCCACGCTCAGCCCGCCCGACTTTGTGCGCGAACTGCTGGGCCTGCCCGAGAACACCGCCTGGCGCGACGTGCCCTCGCCTTTTGCCGCGTCACAGTTGCGCCTGGAGGTGACGAGCGACATCTCCACCCGCTTTCAGGACCGTGCGCAATCGCTGGACCGCCTGGTGGATCGCATCGCCCACCACTACCAAAACCGCCCCGGCAACTACCTGGCCTTCTTCAGCAGCTTCGACTACCAACGCCAGGCCAGCGAACGCCTGGCCGAACGCCACCCCGAGGTGCCGCAGTTCGCGCAATCGCGCGGCATGAGCGAGGCCGACCGCCAGGCCTTTGTGGAACGCTTCACGCCCCACAGCCAGGGCGTGGGTTTTGCCGTGCTGGGCGGCGCCTTCGGCGAAGGCATCGACCTGCCCGGCGCCCGCTTGATCGGTGCCTTCATCGCCACCCTGGGCCTGCCGCAGGTCAACCCGGTGAACGAACGCATGCGCGAGCGCCTGCAGGCCCTGCTGGGCGACGGCTGGCGCTACACCTACCTCTACCCCGGCCTGCAAAAAGTGGCCCAGGCCGCCGGGCGGGTGATACGCACCCCCGACGACCAGGGATTGATTGTGTTGATGGACGACCGCTTTGCGAAGGCCGAGGTGCTGGCTTTGTTGCCAGGCTGGTGGCCGGCGGCCACGTCACCCAAAACAGTCAGCGGTTGCACATCGGGCAAAACGCCGGATCGGCCTTGCCCTTGACCTTGCGGTGTTCGATGTGGTGGCAGGCCTGGCACTGCCACGCCGGCCCGGAGGGCATGGAGGTGGGGAAACCACAGGTGGCACAGGGCAGGCCGGGGCGCGGCAGCGGCTCGCCAAAACCCGGCGCCGCGCACTTGGGGCAGGCGGTGCGCAGCCGGTTGGCCAGGCGCATGGCCAGGCGGCGGATGTGGCGCAGGCGGGTGGGGTTGAGGTGGGCGCGCAGCTCGGAGCGCAACTCGGCCACCGGGTGCTCGCGCAGCACCGTGGCCACGGCTTCGGCGATCTGCTCGCGCGTGGTGAGCGCCTTGAAGAACACACCGGGTGCACCCGGCAGGCCCACCATCACCGCGTGTTCGGGCAGGCGGTAAGGGGCCAGGGCCTCGTGCAACTCGTCCACATGGGTCACACGGCGTTCGTGGTTTTCCATGGTGGTGGTCATGCTCTGCACCGTGCACTCGAAGCCGGTGTCCAGATCGGCGAACTTGAGCCACTCCAGGTTGACCATTTGCAGCGGCACGGTGGGATGCGGGCGGAAGCTGCCTTCGGACGCCATGAACAGGCGCCCTTCGGGCACCATTTCCTTGGCAGCGGCGATTTTGGTGGCCAGGGCAAAAAGCGGGCCGTTGGGCCGGTCCACCGCGCCACAAAAGGTGCCGAGCTTGTCGGTGTCCACCGGCACCTCCTGCACCTGGGTGATGCCCAGCGTGGGTGCGAGCACCGAGGTGAGGGTGGGGCCCTTGCCGTGCAGGGTGGGCAGGTAGATGGTCTGGCCAGCCCAGGGGCTGGCGATGCGGGGGCCGAGTGCGCTCATGATGACGAGCCCCCACGCTCCCCCGCTTCGCGTGGTCCGCTGCCCCCCGAGGGGGCACGAGCTTGCTTGGGGCGGCCCGGCGCGGCGCTCATCAGGCGAGGGTGTCCAGCAGCGAGCCGGTCATCTCGCGCTCGGTCTTGAGGACCTGCAGATTGGCCTTGAATTCAAGCACAGCCATTTTCTGGTCCACCACGTCGCGGACAAGATCGCTGCCTTCGGTGTCGGCCTTCTGTACGCTCACCGCCACGCCGCCGCCGGGCTGGGGCACGGCGTTGACTTCATCACGCCTGAAACCGGGCGTGTTCATGTTGGCGATGTTGTTGGCGGCAGCGCCCAGACGGGTCTGGGCCGCGTTCAGGCCGGACAGGGCAGTGGAGGACAACACGTTCATGGGCATCACCTGGGTGTGAATTCGGCAGTTTACGCCGCGGCCTGAAGCCCGTTGGTCCGCTGTGCGACGATCCCGGCGCAAAAGCCAGCATTAATTCACAAAAAGTCATGGATAAATCGCATTTTGATTTGTTAATGATTTGACAGGTATCGAATACAGTTCGCTCATGGAAAATCCCCGCGCGGTCCTGTTCGACGCCTATGGCACGCTGTTCGACGTGTACAGCGTGTCGCTGCTGGCCGAGCAGCTGTTTCCGCGTCAGGGCGAGGCGCTGGCGGTGCTGTGGCGAGACAAACAGATCGAATACACCCGCCTGGTCACCACGAGCAACCATGGCGCGCACTACCAGCCCTTCTGGGCACTCACGCGCCAAGCCCTGGTGTACGCCATCAAACGCCTGGTGCCGGTGGCGCGCACCGACTGGACCGCGTTCGAAGACCGGGCCACACAATTGCTCAACCAGTACCGTCACCTGTCGGCCTACCCGGAAAACCACGAGGTGCTGCAAGCCCTGAAAGCCCGTGGCGTGGCCACGGGCATCCTGAGCAACGGCGACCCCGACATGCTGGGCGTCGCGGTGCGCAGCGCCGGGCTGGATGGCCTGCTCGACCACGTCATCAGCGTGGACCCGATCCGCAAATTCAAAACCCACCCCGACGCCTATGCGCTGGGCGAACAAACCACGGGCCTGCCGCGTTCGCAAATCCTGTTTGTCAGCAGCAACGGCTGGGACGCGCTGGCGGCCACCTGGTATGGTTTTCGCACGCTGTGGGTGAACCGGCAAAATCTGCCCTTCGAAGAATTGGGCACCCAGCCAACGCGCACCGGTAGCAGCCTGCGTGACGTGCTGGCCTTTTTCTCCTGACCCCACTTTTTTCCTGCTTCAACGGAGTCTTCATGACCGAACGCACCCAAGTCCATCGCCTGCAAGTCGCCACCGAATTGCACCAGTTCGTCGAAAACGAGGTTCTGCCGGGCACCGGCGTGGACAGCGCCGCGTTCTGGAAAGGCTTTGACGCCATCGTGGCCGACCTGGCCCCCAAGAACATCGCCCTGCTGGCCGAACGCGACCGCCTGCAGACCGAGCTCGATGCCTGGCACAGCGCCAACCCCGGCCCCATCCAGGACATGGCCGCTTACCGCGCCTTCCTGGAAAAAATCGGCTACTTGGTGCCGGTGCCCAAGAAGGTGAAAGCCACCACCAAGAACGTGGACGACGAGCTGGCCACCCAGGCCGGCCCGCAGCTGGTGGTGCCCATCCTGAACGCACGCTATGCGCTGAACGCCGCCAACGCGCGCTGGGGCTCGCTGTACGACGCGCTGTATGGCACCGACGTCATCAGCGAAGCCAAGGGCTGCGAGAAGGTGGGCAAGAAGGGCGGCTACAACCCAAAGCGCGGCGCCAAGGTCATCGAGTACGCGCGTTATGTGCTGGACCGCTGTGCGCCGCTGAAGAAGGGCTCACACGTGGGCTCCACCGGCTACAAGGTCAACAAGGATGGCGAGCTGGTGGTGGGCCTGGCTGAGGGCGGCACGTCCAAGCTGGCCGACAAGTCGCAGTTCATCGGCTTCCAGGGTGAAGCCAAGGCGCCCAGCGCCGTGCTGCTCAAGCACAACGGCCTGCACCTGGAGATCCAGATCAACCGCAACACCGCCATCGGCAAAAGCGACGCCGCCGGCGTGAGCGACCTGGTGGTGGAAGCCGCGCTGTCCACCATCCTCGACCTGGAAGACTCGGTGGCAGCCGTCGACGCCGAAGACAAGGTGTTGGGCTACCGCAACTGGCTGGGCATCCTACAAGCCACGCTGACCGAGTCCATCACCAAAGGCGACAAGACCTTCACCCGTGGCCTCAACCCCGACCGCGAATACACCGGCGCGAACGGCAAGTCGGTGCGCCTGCATGGCCGCTCGCTGATGTTCGTGCGCAACGTTGGCCACCTGATGACCAACCCGGCCATCCTCTACACCGCCGCCGATGGCACCGTGCGCGAAATCCCCGAAGGCATCATGGACGCAGTGGTCACCACCACCATCGCCCTGCACGACCTCAAGCGCACGAAGAAGGACGCCATCCGCAACTCGCGCAAGGGTTCGGTCTACATCGTCAAGCCCAAGATGCACGGCCCCGAGGAAGTGGCCTTCGCGGCTGAGCTGTTCGGCCGCGTCGAACAACTGCTGGGCCTGGCCGACAGCACCGTCAAACTGGGCATCATGGACGAGGAGCGCCGCACCTCGGTCAACCTCAAGGCCTGCATCGCCGCCGCTGGCAGCCGCGTGGCCTTCATCAACACGGGCTTCTTGGACCGCACGGGCGACGAGATGCACACCGCCATGCTGGCCGGCCCCATGATGCGCAAGGGCGACATGAAGAGCAGCGCCTGGATCCAGTCGTACGAGAAGAACAACGTGCTGGTGGGCCTCTCCTGCGGCCTGCGCGGCAAGGCACAGATCGGCAAGGGCATGTGGGCCATGCCCGACCTGATGAAGGCCATGCTGGAACAGAAAATCGGCCACCCCAAGGCCGGTGCCAACACAGCCTGGGTGCCCAGCCCCACCGGCGCCACGCTGCACGCCCTGCACTACCACCAGGTGCTGGTGTCCGACATCCAGAAGGAACTGGAAAAGACCAACGCCGACAAGCTGCGTGATGAGCTGCTGACCGGCCTGCTGACCGTGCCGGTGGTGGCCAACCCCGCGTGGACGGAAGCCGAAAAGCAGGCTGAGCTCGACAACAACGCGCAAGGCATCCTCGGCTACGTGGTGCGCTGGGTGGACCAAGGCGTGGGCTGCTCCAAGGTGCCCGACATCAACGATGTCGGCCTGATGGAAGACCGCGCCACCCTGCGCATCAGCAGCCAACACATGGCCAACTGGCTGCACCACGGCATCGTCACCGAAGCTCAGGTGCGCGAGACCTTCGAACGCATGGCCGCCAAGGTAGACAAGCAGAACGCGGGCGACAAGCTGTACCAGAACATGGCCGGCCACTTCGACACCAGCATGGCCTACCAGGCCGCGTGCGACCTGGTGTTCAAGGGCAAAGAGCAGCCCAGCGGCTACACCGAGCCACTGCTGCACGCTTGGCGTTTGAAGGTGAAGGCGGCGGCCTGAGGCCTGCACCCGTGACCTCAACCGCCTTGGTGGACCCCACACGCTGCCCGCTCTGCGGGCAGCCCAACCGGTGCGCCATGGAGATCGAGCGCGAAACGGGTGTAAAACAAGGGCCTTGCTGGTGTGTGTCGGTGGACTTCACCCCCGCGCTGCTGGCACAGGTGCCCACCGAGGCGAAAAACCAGGCCTGCATTTGCGCCGCATGCGCGGCGCGTTCCAGCCAGAGCCAGTGAGTCAGCCTGCGGGCCGACTCACATCACCCGCGACAGCGCAAACATCACTGCCGAACCCAAGCGGGTTGCCACCTCGTCGCGTGCGATGCGGGTGGTGGCCGCTTCCAGGCTGGGTGGCAGGCGGTGGGGCGAGGTGTCGGTGGAGCCAATCTCCACGAACAGCAGTTGCGGCTGCTTGGACAGCAACTCGGCTTGCAGCAAGTGCAGCGCATCGGCATGGTGGGCGGTGTCCAGCACCAGCAGGTGCGCTACATGACCTTGCAGGGCCTCGCGGGCCTGCGCCGCGTCCACCACGCCGTCCACAGCGATGCCCAGGCGTTTGAGCGTGGACACCGCGTCGGTGCGCAGCGCGGCATCGCCCGACACCACCACCACATAAGCGCCCGAGACCGACTTGAACACTGAGTCCTGGGGCTGGTCGTGGGTAGCGGCTTCCTTGACCTCGTCTTCGGCCACCTGCACCGTGCGCCGGAACAAGGCCACCAGCTCAACACCGTCGTTGGCCAGGCTGCGCTCCAGGCGCACCGCACCGTCGGAGGCGGCAATCTGGCTCAGCAGCAGCCAGTGGATGTTGTCTTCCACCACCGCGCTGCCGGGAATCACGCGGTCACCGCTGTAGACCTTCATCCACAGGCGCGCCTGCCCACCGGTCGTCTCCAGCCGCCAGTCGATGCGGTAGCCAAAGGGCAGGCCCCAGTCGAGCATGGCGTTGGTGAGGCTGAAGCCCAGGGTGGGGTCGATCAGGATGTCGACCGCCTTGAGGCGGCGGCGCAGGGTGACGCCCAACATGGCCATCTCGCCCTTGCGCTCCTGCAGCACACATTCCAGCAGGTAGGCCAGGTCGATCTTTTCGTGCGACTGGCGCACCCGACCGCTCTGGAATCGGACGATCTGCTGGGCGCTGATGCCACAGTGTTTGAGCCGCTCGGCCGGCATGGCCAACACCTTGTATTCGGCGGGCGTGAGGCGCCCTTTGGACAGCAGCAGGTCCAGCCCGCGCACCAGCGACGACACCGTTTCAATGGACTGGTCGGTGAGCGCCGTCACCAGCTCGGGCCAGTGCTCAGCCATGCGCCAGTTGTCGATGGCAGACAAAGGCGCGGGCGACGAAGCGGCGGCATCCGGCGGTGTAGTGGCCATGGTGGTGCGTCAGGTGGTTCCCAAATGAGTGTAACGCCAACCATTTGCCACAATACCGGTATGAACACCGCCCCGCTGCCCGCCTTTCCCGCCGCCCGCCCGCGCCGACTGCGCCGCGACGCCTTCACCCGCAACCTGGTGCGCGAACATGCGCTCACCACACACGACCTGATCTACCCGGTGTTCGTGCTGGACGGCCAGAACCGGCGCGAGGCCGTGGCCTCCATGCCCGGTGTGGAGCGCCTGAGCCTGGACCTGCTGCTGCCGGTGGCCGAGGACTGCGTGAAGCTGGGCATCCCGGTGATGGCGCTGTTCCCGGTGATCGACCAAAGCCTCAAGACGCCCGACGGCCGCGAGGCCTTCAACCCGGACGGGCTGATCCCGCGCGTGGTGGCCGGCCTCAAGGCCCGCTTCCCTGAACTGGGCGTGATGACCGACGTGGCGCTGGACCCCTACACCAGCCACGGCCAGGACGGCCTGCTGGACGAGAGCAACTACATCATCAACGACGCCACGGTGGAGGTGCTGGTGAAGCAGGCGCTGGCACAGGCCGCCGCCGGCGTGGACATCGTGGCGCCCAGCGACATGATGGACGGCCGCATCGGCGCGGTGCGCAACGCGCTGGAAGCGGCCGGCCACATCCACACCCGCATCATGGCCTACAGCGCCAAGTACGCCTCGGCCTTCTACGGCCCCTTCCGCGACGCCGTGGGCTCCGCCGCCAACCTGGGCAAGGCCGACAAAAAGGTCTACCAGATGGACCCCGGCAACACCAACGAAGCGCTGCGCGAAGTGGCGATGGACATCGCCGAGGGCGCCGACATGGTGATGGTCAAACCCGGCATGCCCTACCTGGACGTGGTGCGCCGCGTGAAGGACGAATTCGGCGTGCCCACCTTCGCCTACCAGGTGAGCGGTGAATACGCCATGCTCAAGGCCGCCGCGCAAAACGGCTGGCTGGACCACGACGCCGTGATGATGGAAAGCCTGCTGGCCTTCAAGCGCGCTGGCGCCGACGGCGTGCTGACCTACTTCGCTCGCGACGCCGCGCGGTTGCTGCGCGCTTGAACCGGCCCATGCGCGTCTTCACCCTGCAAGGGCAAAGCGTCACCGAAAGCGCCGAGGTGCCGGCCGTGCTGCCCGCGCAGGGTTTTGTGTGGCTGGCACTGGAACGCAGCGAGTTCGAGGCCCGTGTGCCCGAGCTCCAACGCGTGCTGGCCGCGCTGTGTGGCGTGCAGCTGGTGGACCTGCACGTGTCCGACCTGCTCAACGCGCAACTGCCCTCGCACTACGACTACACCGACCAGTACGACCTGCTCGTCTTTCGCCGGCTGGCGGCCGCGCGGGCCGATGCCCCCGCACGCGCGGCGGTGGGCGCGGCCCGAAAGGACGTGAAGGGCGGCCCTCCGGTGCTGCACCGCATCGACACCAGCGCCGTGGGCTTTGTCGTGCTTGACCGCGTGTTGCTGAGTGTGCACCCCAGCGACTGCACAGTGCGCGACACCTACGCCGACCGCCTGCTGGCCGCCAACCCGGCCGACAACCGCCCGGCGCTCTCGCGGAGCATGCCCGCCAGCCCGGCCGACCTGATGCTGCGCGTGGTCAGCCTGGTGGTGGACGCCTACCTCGACCTGCGGCGCGAGCTCACACGCCAGCTCGATCACTGGCAGGCCGAGCTGCTGCACCCCCGCACCCGCTTCAAGCAGTGGGACCGCCTGCTGCAAGCGCGGCTGTCGCTGCACCAGCTTGATGAGATCTGCGAAGACCAGCGCAGCGCCATCGCCGCCTGGACCGAATCGCTGGAGTCGCTGCCCACACAAGACGCCGAGGCGCACCGTGCGGTCGACCTGCTCAAAGTGCGCAGCCGCGACGTGCTCGAACACATCGAGCGGGTGGTGCACCACGTGCGCCGGCTGGAGCAAACCGCCGAGACATCGGTGCAAATCCACTTCAGCCTGCAGGGCAACCGCACCAACGACATCATGCGCACGCTCACCGCGCTGACGGCCGTCTTCCTGCCGCTGAACCTGATTGCCGGCATCTTCGGCATGAATTTCGAATTCATCCCCCTGGTGCACAAGCAGGACGGCTTCTGGTGGGCCATGGGCTCGATGACGACGATTGCCGTGGGCCTGACCGTGTTCTTCTGGCGCAAGCGCTACATGGCGCGCACGGCGCAGGACTAGGGCCCCGCCCGCTCCAGCGGCATCCACAGCGTGAAGCGATTGCCGCCGGCCAGCGGCGCCCAGTCCAGCCGCGCCTGCAGCGCCAGCGCGCGCGTGCGCATGTTCGCCAGTCCCTTGCGGCCCTCGGTGGGTGCCTGGGCGCGGTCGAAGGGGTGGCCGTCGTCCTCCACCAGCACCTGCACGCCGGCCCGGCCGTCCAGGGGGGC
>DASUIK010000440.1:0-19415 GCA_036279795.1 Burkholderiaceae bacterium
ATCGCCACTGTGTTTTCGCGCACCAGGTACTCCGACAGCGTCATGGACGAGCGGAAGTTGGACGCGAGCAGCGGCAGGTTTTTGATGATCAGGCCAGCGGCGTGGACCTTGTTGGCTTCGATGTCTTCCAGGTTGACGCCGTAGTTGCCGATGTGCGGGTACGTGAGCGTCACGATCTGCCGGCAGTAGCTGGGGTCGGTGAGGATTTCCTGGTAGCCGGTGAGGGCGGTGTTGAACACCACCTCGCCGACCGTGGAGCCGGCGGCTCCGATCGAGTGACCAACAAAGACCGTGCCGTCTGCAAGCGCGAGGATGGCGGGGGGCAGTACGGGAAACACGGGTAACTCCTTGGGAAGCGCACCCGGTTTTTTTTGCCGTTCACAGCCAGACGCGAACCGGCTGAACAGCCAGCGGCAGTGGTGGAGTGAGGGCGTTGCGAAGGGGACTCGCTGCGGGCGCGCGCAGGTTGTGGGTAAACCTTGGAATTATACGCTGGCAAAGGGTTTTCCCTCTGAAAAGTCCCGATGCATGCGCCAAAAAAGTGCCGCCATCCGCCCCATTGCGCATTGATCCAGATCAGCGCGGGCGAGCAAACGCAGGTCTACAGTGAATTGTCAAAAGGCGGTCAGCCACTGGATTTCAATCCCTTCCCACCACCCAGGAGTCACCATGACACAACACACCAGCGCCGGACCCATCCGCACCCCAGGACTTGGCCGCCGCGCACTCCTTTGTCTGACGCTCGGCACCGGTCTGCTGGCCGCATGCAGCACCACCCCTCCGGTGGCCAACGGCATGGGGTCCAACCCCGACGGAACCGTGACCACCTTTCATCGGAAAAGCTCGGGCAGTCTGGGCGAGTTTGATGGTCCCGTGGTGTGGAACCAGAAAACCATGCAGTGGAACGGCAAAACGGTGGTCGCCGTATCGGCACCCCAGGCGGGCACCACACTGCACGAACCGCAGACCCACGCGGTGTTGGCTGTCCTAGGCGGTGACGGCAAACCCGTCCAAACCTTTGAGCCCCCCGTGGTGCTGCCGTGGCCGCTGGAAGTGGGCAAAACCGCGACCACCCAGCACAAGGTCACCGTGCACGCCAGCAACCGGACCGTGGACCTGACCGTGCAGTGGAAGGTGGAGTCCTGGGGCGACGTGACGGTGTCCGCAGGCACCTTCAAGGCCTACAAGGTCGTGAGCACCAACCAACTGGGTGAAACAGAAATACGATGGGTCAGTCCAAGCAACAACCTGAGCACAGTCAAGCGACATGTGGAGCGGACCACCGCCCACCCGCAGGGCGCTGGCCTGCTGGACGCCGAGCTGCTCTCGGTGAAGCTGCCGGGGCGCTGAGTCCTGTCTAGAAGGCAGGGCGCACGAGGCGAAGGGGCAAGGTGGAGCGTTTGCTCACATCGCCCTTGGCCTCGCCGGTGACCAGGTTCACCGCCCAGCCGTGCAGGTAGGCCATGCGGTCGGCGTTGTCATTGTTGCGACCTTTTTGGATGTTGTCGTAGCTGTACTGGTTCACCTGGCCACCCGCGCGGATGTTGGCAGTGCCCGACCAATGCCATTCACGCGGCGCTGCGGGAAACAGCACCGGGTCCAAGCCCTGCTGCGCCGGACGGGGATCGACCAGGCGCTTAAGCTCGGTCGTGTGGGGCAGCCGCCAGCGTATGCCCTCAGCCTTCCAGCGCGCCAGTGCGTGGGCCGTGGCTTGCGCGTGGTCGAACAACTGCGGCTGACCATTGCAGGTTTTGCCGTCCCACACCATGCCCTCCACGCAACGTGGCCAGGCCAGTTTGGCCTTGAGGTCGATCACGTAGGCGCCATCTTCCGAGAGCGCAAAACGTGGGGGCTCCGCCTGTGCGGCCACGCCGATGGGGAGTGCGGTGACGAACGCCACGAAGGCAGCGGAGGCAAGACGCATGGTCATGGCTGGGCAATGCTGGCGTAGAGGCAAATGGCAGCGGCAGCGGCCACGTTGAGCGATTCTTCACCCCCAGGTTGCGGGATGCGCACCGCCATGGCCGCTCTCGCTGCCAGCGTGGGTGAAACGCCCTGCCCCTCGTGGCCCATCACCCAGGCACAGGGCATGGGCACCGCGCTTCGGTGGATGTCTTCACCCAAGTGCGAGCTCGTCACCACCAGCGGCACAGTCAGCTGGTTCAGCAGGGCCTCGTCGGCCGACTCGATGAGGCGCAAACCAAAATGTGCGCCCATCCCTGCACGCAACACCTTGGGCGACCACAAGGCGGCCGAGCCCTTGATGGCAATCAGCTGCTTGAACCCGAAGGCGCCAGCGCTGCGCAAGATGGACCCCACGTTACCTGCGTCCTGCACTCGGTCCAGCACCACGGTGGGTACGTTGGGCAAGAGCTCGGGTGTGGCGGGCAGATCCAGCACAAACCCCATGGCGGCGGGTGATTCGAGCCCGCTGATGTCGGCAAACAAGGCGTCGGCCAGCACCACGTTGCGCACAGCCGCCTCACGCCATTCGGCAGGGGCCGTGGGCCACAGGCTTTCGCTGAACACCGCCAAAGCCGGCTTGACGCCACGGACGAGCGCTGCCCGGCACAGGTGATCGCCTTCCAGCCACACCCGCCCGAGCCGGCGGTAGGCCGCGTTGTCCCCGGCCAGGCGTTTGAGCTCCTTGACCAAGGCGTTGTCGCGCGACGAAATGTGGACGGCTTCAGTCATGCGTTCATCTTCAGGGATTCGGCCACCGGGGTAAAACTTTTGCGGTGCTGGGGACACGGACCGTGCAAACGCAAGGCGGCCAGGTGCTCGGCGGTGCCATAACCTTTGTGGCCATCAAAGCCATACGCCGGAAATTCGACGTGGTACTGCGCACACCAGCGGTCGCGCGTGACCTTGGCGAGGATGGAAGCGGCCGAAATCGCGGCCACCTTGCTGTCGCCCTTGACAATGGCCTCGGCCAACATGGGCAAGGGCGGCAGGCGGTTGCCATCGACCAGCACCTTGGTGGGTTTGAGGCGCAGGCCCTCCACGGCGCGACGCATGGCCAGCATCGTGGCCTGCAAGATGTTGAGGCGGTCGATTTCTTCCACCGAGGCCTCGGCCACCGAGCAGCACAAGGCCTTGGCGCGGATCTCGTCGTACAGGCGCTCGCGCTTGGCAGGGCTGAGCTTCTTGGAATCGGCCAGGCCAGCGATGGGGTGCAGATCGTCCAGGATGACGGCCGCAGCCACCACCGGGCCGGCCAATGGGCCACGCCCAGCCTCGTCCACCCCGGCCACCAGGCCGGGCACGTCCCACAACAGAGGGGCCTGTTCAGCCTTCAAGAAGGTGCTCGATCGCATCGGTGGCCAGTTGGGCGGTGTCGCGCTGAAGCTCGTGGTGCAGCGCGGTGAAACGTTGTTGCAGGGCGCCCATTTTCTCAGGTGCGTCCAGCCAGTCCAGCACATCGCGCGCCAGCATTTCGGGCCGTGCCTCGTCCTGCAGGCGTTCGGGCACCACAAATTCGCCGCTGAGGATGTTGGGCAGACCCACCCACGGCTGCAGGCGCTTTCGCTGGGTGATTTGCCATGAGAGCCAGGGCATGTGGTAAGCGATGACCATGGGGCGCTTGAACAGCGCGGCCTCCAGCGTGGCGGTGCCGCTCGCGATCAGGGTGACGTCGCAAGCGGCCATGACGTCGTGCGACCGGCCCTTCACCACCTGCACCGCATCACGCATGCCACATCGGCTGACCACGTCATTGATCTGGTCAAGCAGCGCGGGCACCGCGGGCAAGATCAGTTTGAGACCCGGTTTTTCCCGCTGCAACAGGGCGCCGGCTTTCAGGAAGCGCTCGGCCAAGTGGGCAATTTCCGCGCGGCGGCTGCCCGGCAGCAAGGCCACCACCGTGTCCTCGTCGCGCAGCCCCAGGCGGGCGCGCGCGGCGGCCTTGTCGGGCACCAGCGGAATCACGTTGGCCAACGGGTGACCGACATAAGTGGATGCAATGCCGTGCTGCGCCAGCAGGGCCCGCTCCATGGGGAAGATACACAAGACGTGGTCCACGCTGGCGCGGATCTTGTGCACACGCTCAGCGCGCCAGGCCCAAATGGCCGGGCAAACGAAGTGCAATGTCTTGATGCCACGCGCCTTAAGGCCGGCTTCGAGATCGAGGTTGAAATCCGGTGCATCCACGCCCACGAACAGATCGGGTGGCGCCGCCAGAAGACGTTGCTTGAGCTGCTCGCGTATGCTCACGATTTCGCGGTAGTGGCGCAACACCTCGACATAGCCCCGCACGGCCAGTTTTTCGCTCGGCCACCAGGCATCAAAACCTTGCGCGGTCATGGCGGGGCCGCCAATACCAGCGGTATGCAATTCAGGCCAACGGCTGCGGCAACCTTGCAGAAGCAGTCCCGCCAGCAGGTCGCCAGACGTCTCGCCAGCGACCAAGGCCAGACGGTAGGCCCCCGCGCTCGGCACTGGCGTGTCCTCGCTGCCCCCCAGGGGGGAGCGTTCCGCCTTGGGGCGGCCCGGCGGCGGAACGGCCGGATTCACTGTCAGCGCACGATGCCGCGCTGCGGCGTCGTGGCGGCCAGAAAGTCCAGCATCAGGGTCACGTCGGCGCTGGCCTCGGGGTGGCTGGCCGAGATGTCGGCAATGCGGACCTTGGCCTGCTCCAGCGTCAGGCCGTCGCGGTACAAGGCCTTGTGCATGGCCTTCACGGCCGAGATGCGCTCGGGCGAAAACCCCCGGCGACGCAGGCCTTCGAAATTCATCGAACGCGCACCGGCCGGGTGACCTTCGCTCATGACGAAAGGCGGTTGGTCGGCCAACAGCACAGAGCCCATGCCGGTCATGCCGTGGGCGCCTATGCGCACAAACTGGTGCACGCAGGTGTAGGCGCCCAGGATCACCCAGTCGTCCACCACCACGTGGCCGGCAATCTGCGCGTTGTTGGCAAAGATGGTGTGGCTGCCCACCACGCAGTCGTGTGCGAGGTGGGTGTAGGCCATCATCCAGTTGTCGTTGCCCAGCCTCGTGACGCCACCGCCCTGCACCGTCCCGATGTGGTAAGTGCTGAACTCGCGGATGGTGTTGCGGTCGCCGATGATGAGTTCGCAGGGCTCGCCCTTGTACTTCTTGTCCTGGTTCACTGCGCCGAGCGAGGTGAACTGGAAAATGTGGTTGTCCTGGCCGATGGTGGTGTGGCCTTCGATGACCGCATGGGGGCCAACGGTGGTGCCGGCACCGATCTTCACGTGCGGGCCGATCACGCTGTAAGCGCCCACCCGGACACTCGAGTCAAGCTCGGCGGCCGGATCGACGACGGCTGTGGGGTGGATCAACGGCGCGGCGTCTGCCATGACGGCGACCTCAGGCGATGGTGCGCATGGTGCACATCAGTTCGGCCTCACAAGCCACGTCGCCCCCCACGCGGGTGACGCCCTTGAACTTGAAGATGCCGGCCTTCATGCGCTCCAGGGTCACGTCCATGACGAGCTGGTCACCCGGCTCGACCGGGCGTTTGAAACGCGCCCCGTCTATACCCGCAAAGTAATACACCGTCTTGTCGTCCGGTGTCACGCCGAGCGTGTCAAAGGCCAACAAGGCCGCGGCCTGGGCCATGGCTTCGAGCATCAACACGCCCGGCATCACCGGGCGGTGCGGGAAGTGGCCGGTGAAGAAGGGCTCGTTGATGGTGACGTTTTTCAGCGCCTGAATGCTTTTGCCCTTTTCGACGGACAACACGCGGTCCACCAACAGGATGGGGTAACGGTGTGGCAGCTGCTTGAGAATCTGGTGGATGTCCATCATGGTCGTTCGTTCTTTTCCAATGTCTTGATGCGGTCGCGCAGGCGGTGCAGTTGCTTGAGCGTGGCGGCGTTCTTTTCCCAGGACACATTGTCGTCGAGCGGGAACACACCGCTGTACTGGCCCGGCTGGTGGATGGAGCGCATGACCACGGACGCTGCAGAGATGTGCACGCCATCGGCCAAAGAGAGGTGGCCCAGCACCACGGCGCCACCGCCCACGGTGCAGCCGCGGCCTATGCGTGCGCTACCCGCCACCCCCGCGCAACCGGCCATGGCCGTGTGCGCGCCCACATGGACGTTGTGGCCGATCTGCACCAGGTTGTCGAGTTTGACGCCGTCTTCGATCACGGTGTCGTCCAAGGCACCACGGTCCACGCAGCTGTTGGCGCCGATCTCGACATCGTCGCCAATGCGCACCGCGCCCAACTGCTCGATCTTGACCCACTGGCCCTCATGGGGTGCAAAGCCAAAACCGTCGGCGCCTATGACCACGCCCGGATGCAAGATGCAACGCTGCCCGATGACACAGCCCCGTCCCACGGTCACGTGGGCGCCCAGGCGTGTGCCAGCACCGATGCGTGCACCCGCCTCCACCGCCACGAACGGCCCCACGCTCACACCAGGCGCCAACTCGGCGGAAGGGTCTACCCAGGCGCTGGGGTGAATGGACGCTGGGGGATGGGGGTCGAGGTGCGTCCGCCACCACTGCGTGAGGCGGGCGAAATAGAGGTAAGGGTTGTCACTGACGATGCAAGGACCGCGTGCGGCCGCCCGCTCGCGCAAGGCCGGCGACACGATCAGTGCAGCGGCCTGGGTGGTTTCGATCTGTGCCGCGTAACGCGCGTGCGCCACAAAAGCGAGCGCGTTGTGATCCGCCGATTCAAGGGGGGCGAGTCGCGTGATCAGCGTCTCGCCAAGGCCTGTCAGTTCACCTCCGAGCGCCGCGACGATGGCGTCGAGTCGGGCGCCTGGGGTCATGCTGGCGTCACTTGGCGTTGTTCAACCCAGAAATCACCTTTTCGGTGATGTCGTGTTTGGGGTTGATGTACACGGCTTCCTGAATGACAAGGTCGTACTTCTCGGCTTCTGCCACCTGCTTGATGATCCGGTTGGCCCGCTCCAGCACGGCTTGCAGCTCTTCGTTCTTGCGCACGTTGAGGTCTTCCTGGAACTCGCGGCGCTTGCGCTGGAACTCGCGGTCCTGGTCCACCAAGGCGCGCTGGCGCGTGCCTCGCTGGGTTTCAGACAGCGTCGGCGCATCTCGCTCGAACCGCTCGGAAGCGGTTTTCAGCTGATTGCCAATGGCGTCGATCTCTTTTTCACGCTTGGAGAACTCGGCCTCCAACTTGGCCTGGGCCGTCTTGGCGATCGCCGCTTCGCGGAAGATGCGGTCGGTGTTGACAAAGCCAATGCGGAAGTCCTGCGCCATGGCCGACAGGGTCAACACGCCAGCAAAGGCGCCCACCACGGCGCGGCGAACAAGGTGACGGGAGATATGTTTCATCAAAACGACGTACCGATCTGGAACTGAATGGACTGCATTTTATCGCCGGCTTTTTTCCGTATGGGTTTTGCAAAAGCCAGGCGCAGGGGGCCAATAGGTGAAATCCAGCTCAAGCCCACACCCACCGAGGCCCGCAGGTCGCCCAGGTCCAGTTTCTGGTCTTCGGTGTAGACGTTGCCGATGTCGAAGAAACCGAACATGCGCAAGGTGCGGTCGTTGCCCGCGCCAGGGAAGGGTGCCAGCAATTCGGTGTTGAGCACCGCCATCTTGGAGCCGCCGATGTACACCGTGCGGCTGGCATCGTCCACCAGGGTGGAACGGCCACCCAAGGTGCCCTGGTCGAAGCCCCGCACCGAACCCAAGCCGCCACCGAAGAAGTTCTTGAACAGCGGGAAGGGGCGACCGCTCATGCCCTTGCCCCAACCGAGTTCGGTGTTAAAGGCCAGGGTGTACTGTTTGTTCAGCGGGATGTACTGCTGGAACTGGTAGTTGGCCTTGACATAACGGGTGTCGCCGGCCACGCCAACTTCCGCGTTCAGACGTTGATAGCGGCCGTCATTGGGCACCAGAGCGCTGTCGCGCCGGTCGCGGGTCCAGCCCAAGGTGAGGGGCAAGGACGACGAGCTGTCGCCAAACACCGCCGCGTACTGCTGGTAGGCCAGGGGCAGTTGTTTGCCGGCTTGGATGCGGGTGGACTCCACGCCGATGCCGAAGTACACCGTGTCGCTTTCGGTGAAAGGCACACCAAAGCGCACACTGGCGCCCGGCGTGATCAGGCTGTAGTCGCCGCCCTGGGCGTCGAGCGGCCGTGTGGTCTTGTAGTAAATGTCGAGGTTGCGCGAAATGCCGTCAGGGGTGAAATAAGGGTTGACAGTGCTCAGCACCACTTGGCGGTTGTAGCTGCTGGTGTTGACGTTCAGGCCCAGGTAGTTGCCCGAGCCAAACACGTTCTCCTGCTGGATGCCCGCCAGCAGCGACAGCTTCTCGGACTGCGAATAACCAAAGCCGAGCGAGATATTGCCGGTCGGCTTTTCAACCACGGTGACGTTGAGGTCCACCTGATCGGGGGCGTTCGGCACGTCCTGGGTGTCGACCCGCACGTCCGTGAAGAAACCCAGACGGTCGATGCGGTCGCGCGAGAGCTTGATACGCTCGCCGTCGTACCACGCGGACTCGAACTGACGGAACTCGCGTCGCACGACCTCGTCGCGGGTGCGCAAATTGCCTTCGACGTTGATGCGACGCACGTAGGCCCGGCGCGACGGATCGGCCTGCAGCACAAACGCCACGCGGCTGTTTTCACGGTCGATCTGCGGCTGAGCGTCCACCCGGGCGAAGGCGTAGCCGAATTCGCCGAAACGGTCGGTGAAGGCCTTGACCGTGTCGGCCAGCAGCACCGAGTTGAAAGCCTCGCCCGCGTCGAAGCGGATCAGCTTTTTGAACTCGTCTTCGCGCCCGAGGTAGTCACCTTCGAGCTTCACCGACGACACGACAAACCGCTTGCCTTCGGTGATGTTGATCGTGATGGTGATGTCGTCCTTCTCGGGCGAAATCGCCACCTGCGTGGAATCGATGCGGAACTCTAGGTAGCCGCGCGACAGGTAATAGGACCGCAGCGTCTCGATGTCGGCGTTGAGCTTGGCACGGGTGTAGCGGTCGGACTTGGTGTACCAACTCAGCCAGCCACCGGTGTCCAGATCGAACAGGTCGCGCAGGGTGGCTTCGCTGAAAGCCTGGTTGCCCACGATGCGGATGTCCTTGATCTTGGCGACATCGCCCTCCACCACGCTGAAGTTCACGTTGACCCGGTTGCGCTCCATCGGCGTGACCGTGGTCACCACCTGGACGGCATACAGGCTCTTGTTGATGTACTGGCGCTTGAGCTCCTGTTCGGCGCGGTCCGCCAGGCTGCGGTCAAACGGGCGACCGTCGGACAGGCCCACGTCGCGCATCGCCTTGCGCAGCGTTTCGTTGTCGAACTCACGGATGCCGCTGAAGGAGACGTCGGCCACCGTGGGACGCTCTTCAACGATGACCACCAACTCGGTGCCGTTGACCTGCAGGCGCACATCAGAGAACAACCCCAGACCAAACAGCGCACGGATGGCGCTGGAGCCCTTTTCGTCGTTGTAGGTTTCGCCAATGCGAAAGGGCAAGGAGCCGAAAACGGTGCCGGGCTCCACCCGCTGCAGGCCTTCGACCCGGATGTCGCGCAAGGTGAAGGGGTCCACGGCCCATGCGGGCAAGGCAGCCAGCAACGAGGAAGCGAGCACGCCAAGCGCCAGGCCACGCAGGCCCTGATTCAGTTGTTTCATGTATTGGTCTGCATCAGCCCAGCAGTCGGGCCACATCATTGAACAAGGCGAGCGACATCAGCACCATCAGCACCGCCACGCCACCGCGCTGCAAGCGCTCCATCCAGGCGTCGGATATGGCGCGTCCAGACACCCCCTCCCAAAGATAATACATCAGGTGCCCACCGTCCAAGACAGGCAGTGGCAGCAGGTTCAAGACCCCCAGGCTAACGCTGATCAGCGCCATGAAGGTCAGATACGAGGTCAGCCCCATGCTGGCCGATTTGCCGGCGTAGTCGGCAATGGTGATGGGGCCGCTGATGTTCTTGAGGGAGGCCTCGCCAATCAGCATGCGCCCCATCATCTTCAGCGTGAGCCACGACACCTCGGCGGTTCGCGCAACCGCATGCTGCAGGCCGGCCAGCGGGCCTTCGCTGACTTCCACCATGGCAGGCGGCGCCCCCACAAACGCACCGACACGGCCCACCCACTGGCCGTCCATTTGTTCGGGACGCGGCGTGACCAGCAATTCCACACGTGCGCCATCGCGCTCCAGCACCCAACGCTGTGCCACGCCTTGCCCCTGACCCGTCACGGCGCGGCGAATCAAGGCACGCAAGGTCTGTGCATCTTCCACCACACGGCCGTCCACCGAGCGGACCCGATCACCGGCACGCAAGCCGGCCGCCCGGGCGGCGCCGTCTGGCAACACCTCACCCATGACCGGGGCCGACCAGGGCGAAACGATGCCGATCTGCTGGAACAAGGCGGCATCGGCCTCGCGCCTCTCCAGGCCGGACAGGGGCAGCAGCACCTGGCGCGGCGTGCTGCCTTCGCCCTCGCCCACCCACAGCTGGAGGTCCTGCCCGTCCAATGCGGCCTGGGTCAGCAGCCAACGCAGTTCGTCGAAAGAGCGCACCGCAGAGGCCGCATCGCCCCCCACCGCCGCTTGCGACACCCATTCACCCGCGCGCAGACCGGCACGTTCGGCCAATGACGTGGGCACAGGCGTGGACAACACCGGCTGTGGTGCCTGAACGCCCCACCAGGCCACCACCGCATAGAGCAGCACCGCCAGGCCCAGGTTGGCCAGCGGGCCGGCCGCCACAATGGCAGCCCGCGCGCGCAAAGGCTGGGTGTTGAAGGCCCGATCGCGCTCATGCGCCTCCACCGGCGCCTCGCGTTCGTCCAGCATGCGCACATAGCCACCCAGCGGGATGGCGCACAACACGAATTCGGTGTCCTGACCAGGGTGCTGGCGGCGCGGCTTCCAGCGCAGCAGCGGCTTGCCAAACCCCACCGAGAAGCGCAACACCTTGACACCACAGGCCACGGCCACGCGGTAGTGGCCGTACTCGTGCACAGCGATCAGCAGCCCGAGGGCCACCACAAACGACAGCACGGTGAGGATCATGGGTTCTCCGAAAGGGTGTCAGGCCGACAAACGCGCCACCACCTGCTCGGCGGCGGCCCGTGCCTGGCTGTCCAGCGCCAGCAAATCGGCCAAGGAATGGGGTTCAGAGAAGCTCAGGGCAGACAAAGTTTCCAGGTTGACCACGTGGATCTGGTCAAACCGCACCCGCCGGTCCAGAAAAGCGGCCACCGCCACCTCGTTGGCCGCATTGAGCACCGCCGTGGTGCCGGGCGCGGCGCGCAGGCTGTCCCAGGCCAGGCCCAGGCCCGGGAAACGGTGGGCGTCGGGGGCCTCGAAGGTCATCGCGGCCAAGCGGCGGAAATCGAGGCGCTCGGCCCCACTTTCCATGCGTTCGGGCCACGACAGGCCATAGGCGATGGGCACGCGCATGTCGGGCGTGCCCAGCTGGGCTACCACAGAAGCATCGCGGTACTGGACCATGGAGTGCACCACGCTCTGCGGGTGGATCACCACCTCAATCTGCTCGGGCGCCACGTTGAAGAGGTAACGCGCCTCGATCACTTCGAGCGCCTTGTTCATCATGGTGGCCGAATCCACCGAAATTTTGCGCCCCATGACCCAGTTGGGGTGGGCCACCGCCTCTTCGGGCGTGACGGTGTGCAAAGTAGACGGATCGCGCGTGCGGAACGGGCCACCAGAGGCGGTCAGGATGATGCGGTCGATGCGTTGGGCCCAGGTGGCCGGATCATCCGGCAGCGACTGGAACACCGCCGAATGCTCGCTGTCGATGGGCAGCAGCACCGCGCAACCTTCGCGCACAGCGCCCATGAACAGGTCGCCGCCCACCACCAGGGCTTCCTTGTTGGCCAGCAGCAAGCGCTTGCCGGCGCGTGCGGCCGCGATGCAGGGAGCCAGGCCAGCCGCCCCCACGATGGCAGCCATCACGGCGTCCACCTCCTCGTGGGCCGCCACCCACTCCAGGTCCGCAGGCGTGGACAACACGCGCGTGGCGGAGCCATGGGTTGCCAGTCGCTGCGCCAGGTCGGCCGCGCGGGCGGCGTCCACCATGACCGCAAAACGCGGGGTGTAACGCAGGCATTGCTGCATCAGCTCGTCCACCCTTGAGGCGGCGGTCAGCGCGAACACCTCAAAACGATCGGGATGGCGCGCCACCACGTCCAGCGTGCTGGTGCCAATCGAACCGGTGGAGCCCAGGATGGCCAGTCGTTGTTTCATCGGGAAAGCAAGGAATACAGCATCAAGGCCAGGGGCAGTGTGGGCAACAAGGCGTCCACGCGGTCGAGCACACCACCATGACCAGGCAGCAGGCCGCTGCTGTCCTTCGCACCCGCGCTGCGCTTGATCAGCGACTCCACCAAATCACCCACCACACTCATGGCCGCCAAACCCAGCACGACCAACACCAGCAATGGCCAACCCGCCCGCGCCAGAAGGCTGTACAAGCTGGGCACCGGAGCGCCGTAACGGGCATCGGCCCAGACCCAGGCCACAGCAAGAGCGACCACACCGAACATGCCCCCCATCACGCCCTCCCAGCTCTTGCCGGGGCTGATGGAAGGCGCGAGTTTGCGCGACACCAGCCGCGTGCCAAACGCACGCCCAGCAAAGTAGGCAAAGATGTCGGCCACCCACACGAGCACCAGCGCGGAAAGCAGGAAATTGATGCCAATCACCCGGGCCTGAGCCACCGCCAGCCAGGTGAGCCACAAGGCCAGCAAGCCACCCACCAGGCGCACGGGCGCCGCGATCTGCGGCCAGCCGGGCACACCGGTGCGCAACAAAAGCGCACCACACAACACCCAAGCCACGCCAGCTGGCACCCACAACGCCGCCTGCGGCCTTGCATGCCAACCCCAACCCCAGCTCACCCCGCAAGCAGCCAGGGTGATGGCACCCAAGGCGAGTGAGGCGCCCTGCCCCAGCCCGTTCAGCCGGCCCCACTCCCAACCGCCGGCGGCGATGAACACCAGCATCAGGGCCATGAAGGCGCGGGGATCGCCGTAAAACAGTGCGGGCAGTAACACGGCCAGCAACACCAGGGCGGTGATCACGCGTTGTTTGAGCATGGGGCGGGTGTGCGGGGTGCGGCTCAAGCCGGCGACGTGTGATCCACGTCTTGCGCCACCTGGGCCGAGGTCTTGCCAAAGCGGCGCTCGCGTCCGGCAAAGGCCGCCATGGCCTCGTCCAGGTGAGCGGCGTCAAAATCGGGCCACAACACGTCACTGAAATGCAGTTCGGTGTAGGCCAATTGCCACAGCAAGAAGTTGCTGATGCGCAGCTCGCCGCCGGTGCGGATCAGCAGATCCGGGTCCGGCACGTGGGCCAGAGCCAGGGCCGCACCCAGGCGCTCCGGGGTGATCTCTTCGCCACGTTGGACCACCTTTTGGGCAGCCTGTGCGATGTCCCAGCGGCCCCCGTAGTTGAAGCAAATGTTCAGCGTCAGGCGTTGGTTGTGCGCCGTCTCGCGCTGGGCCTGCTCAAACCCCTGGCTCACCTTCTCCGACAAACCCCGCCGATCGCCCACAAAATGCAGCTGGACACCGTTGTCCTTTAGCGAAGGCACTTCACGCGCCAAGGCGCCGGCCAGCAGCTCCATCAGGCCCGAGACCTCATCGGCAGGCCGCGCCCAGTTTTCGGAGGAAAACGCAAACACCGTGAGCACACCCACGCCACGGTCCAGGCACAGGCGGATGCAGCGGCGCAATGCTTCCAGCCCCTGTCGATGCCCGGCCACGCGCGGCATGAAGCGCTTGTTGGCCCAGCGACCATTGCCATCCATGACGATGGCAATGTGGTGAGGCGTCATGGGAGTCAGGCGTTCACGCAAAAGTCAAACCGCCAGGATGTCTTGCTCTTTGCTGGCCACCAAGTGGTCGATTTCCACGATGCGCTTGTCGGTGGCTTTCTGGATGTCCGCTTCGGCACGCTTCTGGTCGTCTTCCGAGGCCAGCTTGTCCTTGACCAGTTTCTTGACCGATTCGTTGGCGTCACGGCGCAGGTTGCGCACCGCAATTTTGGCGTTTTCGCCTTCGCCGCGCACCACCTTGGTCAGCTCCTTGCGGCGCTCTTCGCTCATGGGCGGCATGGGCACACGGATCAGGTCGCCCTGGCTGGACGGGTTCAGGCCCAGGTCGGATTCGCGGATCGCTTTTTCGATCTTGGCGCCCATGCCCTTTTCCCAAGGCGCCACACCGATGGTGCGGGCGTCGATCAGGGTCAGGTTGGCCACCTGCGACAGCGGCACCATGGAGCCGTAGTAGTCCACATGCACGGTGTCCAGCAGCTGCGGGTTGGCGCGGCCGGTGCGCACGCGGGTCAAGGCGTTCTTGAACGCCTCGATGGACTGCTGCATCTTGTGGTCGGTGTTTTTCTTGATTTCGTCAATCGTCATGGCTCATCCTCTCACTTTGCTTCACGGACGGTGGGGCCTCAGACGTGCACCAGCGTGCCTTCGTCTTCGCCCATCACCACACGGCGCAAGGCGCCGTGCTTGAAAATGCTGAACACCTTCACCGGCAACTTCTGATCGCGGCACAACGCAAACGCCGTGGCGTCCATCACCTGCAGGTTTTTACCCATGGCCTCATCGAAACTGATGGAGGTGTAGCGCGTGGCCGATGGGTCCTTGTTGGGATCGGCGGTGTACACGCCGTCCACCTTGGTCGCCTTGAGCACGATTTCCGCGCCAATTTCCGCACCACGCAGGGCGGCGGCGGTGTCGGTGGTGAAGAAGGGGTTGCCGGTGCCGGCGGCAAAAATCACCACCTTGCCTTCCTCGAGGTACTGCAAGGCCTTGGGGCGGACGTACGGCTCCACCACCTGCTCGATGGAGATGGCAGACATCACACGGGCCACCAGGCCGGCCTTGTCCATGGTGTCGGCCAGCGCCAGCGAGTTCATGACCGTGGCCAACATGCCCATGTAGTCGGCGGTGGCACGGTCCATGCCGACCGATCCGCCGGCCACGCCACGGAAAATGTTGCCGCCGCCGATGACCACGGCTACTTGCACACCCAGACGCGTCACCTCAGCAATCTCTTCGACCATGCGAACGATGGTGGCCCGGTTGATGCCGAAGGCATCGTCGCCCATGAGGGCTTCACCCGACAATTTCAAGAGAATGCGCTTGTGTGCTGGCATGTACGACCTTTGGGTTTCAAGAAAAATTGGAATCCGACGGTGCCCGTGGAGTGTATCGCCGCCGCCCGGCGTCGGCAGGCGCCCACCTCCCATGAACACGCGAAAAAAAGGCGGGCCCCGTCAACGACGGTCCCGCCTTCAGGGGGCAAGAATCAGGCGCCCTTGGCAGCAGCCACCTGAGCAGCCACTTCGGCCGCGAAGTCGTCGACCTTCTTCTCGATGCCCTCACCGACCACGTACAGGGTGAAACCCTTGACCGTGGTGTTGGTGGCCTTGAGGTACTGACCCACGGTCTGCTTGCCGTCGGCGGCCTTCACAAAAACCTGGTCCAGCAGCGAGACTTCCTTGAGGTACTTCTGCACCGAACCTTCGACCATCTTGGCGACGATGTCGGCCGGCTTGCCGGATTCGGCCGCCTTGGCTTCGGCCACCGAACGCTCCTTGGCGATCAGGTCGGCAGGCACGTCGGCGCTGGACAGGGCGACGGGCTTCATGGCAGCGATGTGCATCGCGGTGTCCTTGGCGGCGGTTTCGTCACCGTCGAACTCCACCACCACGCCAATGCGGGTGCCGTGCAGGTAGCTGGCCAGCTTGGTGCCGGCGCTGTACTGCTTGAAGCGGCGGAAGCTCATGTTCTCGCCGATCTTGCCGATCAAGCCCTTGCGGACGTCTTCCAGGGTGGGGCCGAAGCTGTCTTGCTCGTAGGCCAGGGCGCCCAGGGCTTCCACGGAAGCCGGGTTGTGCTCGGCCACCAGCTTGGCAGCGGCGTTGGCCAGGGCCAGGAAGCTGTCGTTCTTGGTGACGAAGTCGGTTTCGCAGTTGACTTCGATCAGGCCACCGGTGGTGCCGTTGATGAAGCTGGCGACCACGCCTTCGGCGGTCACACGGCTGGCGGCCTTGCCGGCCTTGGTGCCCAGCTTGACACGCAGCAGCTCTTCGGCCTTGGCCATGTCGCCATCGGCCTCGGTCAGGGCCTTTTTGCACTCCATCATCGGCGCGTCGGTCTTGGCGCGCAGTTCAGCAACCATGCTTGCGGTGATAGCCATCTTGGTGTTCTCCATAGGCCCACTCGGGCCAATACAAATATTGAAACGGGAATGTGGCGCGCCGGTTACGACAAAGGGGCCACAAGAGCCCCTTTGAACCAGCCGACGGCCGATTGCGGCCGATCAGGCGGAAGCTTCTTCCTTGACTTCCACGAACTCGTCGCTGCCAGCAGCCACGGCCTTGACCACGTCGTTCACGGCGTTGGCACGGCCTTCGAGGATGGCGTCAGCGATGCCACGGGCGTACAGCGCCACGGCCTTGGCCGAGTCGTCGTTGCCGGGGATCACGTAGTCGATGCCCACAGGCGAGTGGTTGGTGTCAACCACACCCACCAGCGGAATGCCCAGCTTCTGTGCTTCTTGCACAGCGATCTTGTGGAAGCCGACGTCGATCACGAAGATGGCGTCCGGCAGGGCGGTCATGTCCTGGATACCGCCGATGTCTTTTTCCAGCTTCTCCATTTCGCGGGCGAACATGAGCTGTTCTTTCTTGCTCATGCTCTCCAAACCGGCTTCCTGTTGCGCTTGCATTTCCTTCAGGCGCTTGATGGAGGTCTTGACCGTCTTGAAGTTGGTCAGCATGCCACCCAGCCAACGCTGATCAACGTAGGGCACGCCGGCACGGCGGGCTTCCTGGGCCACCAGATCACGCGACTGGCGCTTGGTGCCCACCATCAGGATGGTGCCGCGGTTGGCGGAGAGCTGCTTCACGAATTTGGCAGCCTCTTCAAACAGGGGCAGCGTCTTTTCGAGGTTGACGATGTGAATTTTGTTGCGGTGACCGAAGATGTACGGAGCCATCTTGGGGTTCCAGAAGCGGGTTTGGTGACCGAAGTGGACACCGGCTTCCAGCATTTCGCGCATGGAGATAGACATGGTTTTCTTTCCAGAGGTTGTGACTGAAACCGACCCCGATCTGGGCTCACCTTGAGCGCCAGACACCCGGTTGGGCCGGTTTGCGATTTGTTTGACTAACGGCTGTCGCCATCAGAAAAACCCAAGGAGTATAGCAGGCCAGACAGGTTTGCTGCAATGCAACAGTTTGCCCCACCCGGCTGGAAGTGCCCATCTCCTCGCACACAATGTGAGCATGAGCCCTGCCTCCTTTACCGCGCCCGACCTGCACGCCATCCGAAGCGCCCTGCAACGTGGCGCCACCACCGCCACACAACTGTTGAATGGATCGCTCGCTGCCGCGCAAAGCAGCGCCTGCGAACACGCCTGGGTGGTGGCACCGACCGCCGCTGATGCCCACGACCAACTGGCCTCGCTGAAGAGGCGCCACGGCCCGCACCTGCCTCACACGCCGCTGGCCGGCTTGGCTGTCTCGGTGAAAGACTTGTTCGACGTAGCAGGCCAGGTCACCACCGCTGGATCGCGCGTGCTCGGTCCGGATGGCGTCAACCTGCCGACTGCCCAAGCGGACGCCACGGCCGTGGCCCGGCTGCGTGCGGCGGGCGCCGTCATCTTCGGGCGCACCCAGATGAGTGAATTCGCCTTCTCGGGCGTGGGCGTCAACCCCCACCACGGCACCCCCCGCAACCCCTGCGATGTCACCACCCACCGCATTCCGGGCGGGTCGTCATCGGGCGGCGCCGTGACGGTGGCGGCAGGTGCTGCCTGGGCCGCCCTGGGCAGCGACACCGGCGGCTCCATCCGCATTCCCGCCGCGTTGTGTGGCATCGTCGGTTTCAAAAGCAGCGCGCAATTGGTGCCCACCGACGGCGCCTTTCCCCTGTCCAGCACGCTGGACACCGTGGCCGCGATGACGCTGAGCGTGCGCGACGCCGTCTTGTTGCACGAGGTGCTGGCCGCCCGCAACGTGGTGCGCAGCCCCACCTGCCTGCGCGATTGCCGCCTGGCGGTGCCCCAACACACCGTGCTGGACGGCCTGGACGCGACCGTGGCGCGCGCATTCGAGCGCAGCCTGAGCATCCTGTCGGCGGCGGGTGCGCGCATCGTGGAGGTCGCCCTGCCAGAACTGGGCGAAGCGGCCGACATGCAGACCCGCTGCACCTTCCCAGCCGCAGAGGCGTTCAGCGTGCAGCGCACCTGGGTGCAAGACCATGCCGCGCTCTACGACCCGCGTGTGCTCGCCCGCGTGTTGCGCGGCGGCACCATGCTGGCCGGCGACTACATCGAACTGCAACGCGCCCGCGCCGACTGGATGCGCCGCGTCAACCAGGCGATTGCCCCGTTCGACGCCCTGCTCTCACCCACCGTGCCCATGGTCGCACCACCGCTGGCCGAGGTGGCACCGGGCACCGAACGCGACGAGGCCTTTTTTGCCGCCAACGCCCGCTTGCTGCGCAACACCGCCTTGGGCAACTTGCTGGACGGTTGTGGCCTGTCGCTGCCCTGCCACCGCGAGGGCGAACTGCCGGTGGGTCTGATGCTGTGGCACGGCAATGGCCGAGACGACAGCGTGCTGCACGCGGCACAGCTGGTCGAGCGAGCGCTGGAGGCCACATGAGGGTTGCCATCATCGGGGCCGGCATCATCGGCGTGACCACCGCGTACGAACTGAGCCGTGACGGCCACGAGGTCACGGTGTTCGAGCGCCGCGCGGCGGCCGCCGAAGAAACCAGCTTCGCCAACGCCGGCATCGTCGCACCGGGCTACGTCACGCCATGGGCCGCGCCCGGCATGCCCAAAAAAGTGCTCAAGCACCTGTTCAGCGCCCATGGCCCGGTCAAGCTGGCCTGGCCCTTGAGCGCGCGCGATCTGGCCTGGATGTGGCGCTGGTGGCGCGCTTGCGATGCCGAGACCTACATGGCCACCCGGCGCCAGTTGCAGCAGCTCGCCTTCTACAGCCGCGAACGCTTGCACCACCTCACACACGACCTGCAATTGCAATACGACCGCAGCGATGGCTTCATGGTGCTGCTGCGCGACGCACAAGACCAGGCCATGGTGCAACCTGGCCTGGCGGTGCTGCGCGAGCTGGGCATCGCGTTCCACGAAGTGCCCGGCCACGTGGCCCGCGCGGTGGAGCCCGCGCTCAACCCCGACACGCCTTTGGTGGGCGCGGTGCACGTGCCCGGCGACGAGGTGGGCAACTGCCGCCAGTTTGCCCTCCTGCTCAAGGACGAGGCCCAGGCGCTGGGTTGCCGCTTCGAGTTCAACACCGAGGTCGAACGCATCGAAGCGCAACCCAGCCGCGTGTGGGTGCGCCCGCGCCAAGGCAACGGCACGGCCGAGGCGCAGACCTTCGACGCCATCGTGCTGAGCGCAGGCGTGCACAGCGCGGCCCTGGCGCGCCCG
>DASUIK010000441.1:0-4088 GCA_036279795.1 Burkholderiaceae bacterium
GATGACGTAGCCCCATTCGCCGAAGCTGGGCACGTTGGCGTGGTAAGGCGCGGTGCGCAGGCCCACCGATTCCATGGTCTGCACCACCGTCCAGAAACTCTTGCGCGCCACCAGCGGCGAGGTGGTCTGCATCACCGCAAAGCCACTGGCCGACAGGCGTCGCTGGAGCGCCGCGAAAAAGGCGTTGGTGTAGAGCTTGCCGATGGAAAAATTGGTCGGGTCGGGGAAGTCCACGACGATGACGTCGAAGGCGTCACCGTCCTGCTCCAGCCACTTGAAGGCGTCGGTGTTGACGATGTTGAGCTTGGGGGAATGCAGCGCGTCGGCGTTGAGCTGGCGCAGCGCCGGATTCTGCGAGAACAGGCGCGTCATGTGCGGGTCCAGCTCGACCAGGGTGATGGATTCGACGCCGGGGTAGCGAAGGATCTCGCGCACCGCCATGCCATCGCCCCCGCCCAGCACCGCCACCTTGCGCGGCGAGCCGCCGCCCTGGGCAAAGGCCGCCATGGCCGGGTGCACCAGGGCCTCGTGGTAGCGGTACTCGTCGCGCTCAGCAAACTGCAGGTTGCCGTTGAGGTAGAGCCTGTGCCCGGCGCGGCCGTGGGTGACCACGATGCGTTGCCAGTCCGACGACTCGGCCAGCACCACGCGGTCTTGGTAGAAGCGGTCTTCGGCCAGGGTGGTGAGCTGTTGCGCGCCCGACCAGCCCAGGCCCAACACCGCCAACACGCCCAGCACCGCCAGGCCGTGGGCCACACGCTGCGGCAACTCATGGCGGAACAGCCACCAGGCCCACAAGGCCACGGCCGCGTTCATCAGGCCGAACAGCAGCCCCGTGCGCACCAGGCCCAGGTGAGGCACCAACCACAGCGGGAAGGCAATGGAGACGGCCAGCGCGCCCAGGTAATCGAAGGTGAGCACCTGCGAGACCAAGTCTTTAAGCGCCACGTTGCGCCGCAGGATGCGCATGACCAGCGGGATCTCCAGCCCCACCAGCGTGCCCACCAGCAGCACCATGCCGTAGAGCAGCAGGCGGAAGCTGTCGGGCACGTAGGCGTTGGCCAGGAAGAGCAGGGCCGGCAGCAGCCCGCCAATCAGCGCCACCAGCAACTCGATGCGCAGGAAATGCGCCGGCAACTGGCGCTCGAAAAAACGCGACAGCCACGAGCCGATGCCCATGGCAAACAAATAGGTGCCAATGACGGTGGAGAACTGCAGCACCGAATCGCCCAGCACGTAGGACGCCAACGCGCCGGCCGCGAGTTCGTAGACCAGCCCACAGGCGGCCACCACGAACACGCTGGCCAGCAGCGCGACCTCAACCGGGCGCGGCGGGGCCTGCCTCGCGTCAGCCATGGTCAGCCATGAATTGCTGCGGCAACGATGATGGAAATGCCAAGGGACATCGCGCCCACCACGATGCCTAAAGCCACGTTCTGCTTTTCCACCAATTCACGCCACAGGTCGTAGGGTGTGAGTTTGTCGATGACGATAAAGCTCAGCCAGAACACCAGCACGCCGATCAGCGCGTACACGATGGAGCCAAAAAAGGCGCCGGCTCTCAACCATTCCATGCCCATGTGGACCTCCAGTCAAAAAGTCGTTGACAGATTCATTTGTGGCCACCGCCGCCGGACCAGCCACCGAAAGAGCCTCCCGAGCTGCGGTAGTTGTTGCTGTTGCAGTTCTCGACCTTGGGGTCGCAATCGCTGCAGCGGGTTTCGAGGATGGCCAGCAGGATCAGCACCACCACGATGATGAGAAAGGTGCGGAAGTTGCCGCCCAGGTTGTTGCTGACAGGCGACGCATCGGCGCGCTGCAGCAGGGCTTTGCTGTCCTCCAGACCGAAGGCCTTGGTCACGGTGTCGGCAGCCAGGCGGTCGCCGGACGACCAACTGATCTCGTCCGCCGTCTGCTCCATGGACAGGAGCGCCGAGCCCTTGGCGAAATCGCGCAAAAAACCCTTCTGGCCGCGCTCCACCTTCCAATAGAACTCGCCAGCCACGTAGGTGGTTTCGGCGTTGTAGGCGTACTGCAGCTGGTACCGTTGGCCCAGGTAGCTGGCGCTCTGCCCATTGCCGGTCATGACGGGCGCGCCCGTGGTGGGCTTGACCAGGCTCCAGCCGTCCTCGGCGTCCACCAGGAAGCAAAAGCCCCGTTGGCGGTTGAACAGCAGGTACTCGTCCCAGCCGAAGTGCTCGTCCTCGCCGGGCACCTGGCCCATGCGGTGCTGAAAGCCCACCACCTGCCAGGTGGCGCCCTGCAGCTTGCCGCTGCGGCCCAGCGCGATCAGGGGCCGCACCGGTTCGTCCTGCACGGCCGACTTCAGTTCGGCACCCACCCCTTCGCCCAGATCGATGAGGCTGTTGCAGGCGCCGCAGGTGACGCTCTTGCTCTGCTCCAGCGCCACGTCCACCGGGGCACCGCAGTGGGGGCAGTTGAAGTGGCGGCCTTTGTCTTCCCGCGCGGATTCACTGCGCAGCCCCTTGAGCGCCAGGTCGTCCAGCCGCACCTCGCGCCCCAGCGACAACGTGGGCGGCGACGTGCCGTAGTCAAGGCTGCAGACTGCGCCATCGGCGCCGCGCAACTCCACCATGTCAAAGGGCTGACCAATGGGCGGCAGGTGCGACAGCTCGCCCTCCGCCGCCGACAGCGACACCGGCTGGTGGAAGGACACGGTGTAGGTGGCGCCGTTGACCGCGGTCTGCGCCCCCACACGCAGGTGCTCGGCATCCGGCAAATCGCGCTGTGCCTGCAGCGGCGTGCTGAAGACGAAGGCGCCGTTGTCCTCGCTCAGCGTGCCGGTGCCACCGTCGTCAAAAACCGTTTGCCACTCGGTCCAGCTGCCACCCTCGTAACGGTACTGCAAGCGCCCCACCACGCTGAAGCCACGGCCCTCCCAGCGCCCGCTGGCGGCCAGTTGCAGCGGGCTGAAGTCGGCGAAGACCTCGGCCATCTTGCCCAAGCGGGCGAGCTGGTCGCCCTCGCGCACCACGGTCGAGCGGCAGTAGCCGCAGACCGCGTGGGTGGACTGCGCGCTCTTGAATTCGACCGGCGCGCCGCAGCCCGGACAGGGCGCGCGGTAGCTGCGCTGGGCTGCGGGTTCCGCCACGGAGCGCTCAGACGAGCTTCTTGAGCAGCTCAGCCTTCTTGGCGTCGAACTCCTCGGCCGTCAGGATGCCCTTGGCCTTGAGGTCGGCCAGCTTTTCCAGCAAACCCATGATCTCGTCCGGCTTGACGCCCACAGGTGCGGCGGCCGCGACCGGCTGTTGTGCTGCAGGGTTGAGGCCTTGCGCGAGGTTCTGCGCCAGCACCTGGCCCAGGGCCACGCCCGCCCCCAGGCCCATGGCGTCGCCAGCGATGCCACTGCCGTGCCCCACGCCTTCGGCCAGCTTGGGGATGGCCTGTGCCGTCTGGTACTGCATGAACTTGCCCATGTCGTTGCCGACCATGCCCATGCCGATTTTCTGGTCCAGGACCTTCTGGAGCTCCTCGGGCAGCGACAGGTTCTGCACCGTCATGCCTTCGAGCTTGAGACCGATCTTCTCGAAAGCGGGCGCCAGCTCGGTGCTCAGGGCCTGGGCAA
Source organism: Burkholderiaceae bacterium (assembly GCA_036279795.1). Taxonomy (GTDB): domain Bacteria; phylum Pseudomonadota; class Gammaproteobacteria; order Burkholderiales; family Burkholderiaceae_C; genus Hydrogenophaga. The sequence continues at coordinate 3,587 of DASUIK010000441.1, forward strand.
AAGCGAGCTGGTTGGCCGCCAGGTCCAGGAAGGGGATGCCACTGGATGCAATGGCCTGGCTGATGTGCTGCAAGACCAAGCCACGCAGCTGGCCGTCCAAGTCGGCCACGGTGTAGCTCTCGCGCGTGCCCGAGATTTCGGTGTGGAACAGCTTGGGGTCCGCCACGCGGTAGGCGTAGTTGCCGAAGGCGCGCAGGCGCACGGCACCGAAGTCCTTGTCGCGCACGGTGATGGGCTGCGGCGTGCCCCACTTCTGGTCCACCTGCTGGCGGGTGCTGAAGAAGTAGACATCGCTCTTGAATGGGGACTCGAACAGCTTGTCCCAGTTCTTGAGGTAGGTCAGCACCGGCAGCGTCTGGGTGGTGAGCTTGTGCGTGCCGGGGCCAAACACATCGGCCACCTGGCCTTCGTTGACGAACACCGCCAGCTGCGACTCGCGCACCGTGAGCGAGGCACCGTTCTGGATTTCCATGTCGCGCATGGGAAAGCGCCAGGCCAGCGT
>DASUIK010000442.1:0-4346 GCA_036279795.1 Burkholderiaceae bacterium
GGCCATCAATGCGGCCGGTGTGGCCTGCGGCACCGTCAACAAGGTGACCGAAGGCCGCCCGCACATCGTGGACATGATCAAGAACGGCGACATCGTGATGGTCATCAACACGGTGGAGGAGCGCCGCAACGCCATCGCCGATTCGCGCGCCATCCGCACGTCGTCGCTGCTGGCCCGTGTGACCACCATCACCACCATCTTCGGTGCCGAAGCGGCGGTGGAGGGCATGAAGCACATGGAGCAGCTGGACGTGTATTCGGTGCAGGAGTTGCACGCGCAGTTGCATTAAACTCACGCCGAACAAGAAAAACCGAAACCGCCGCCGGGCGACCGGCGGCGGTTTCTCTTTTGACACAACGGAGATCAGAACCATGGCCACCATTCCCGTGACCAAGCGCGGTGCCGAGATGCTCAAGGCCGAGCTGCACAAGCTCAAGACCGTCGAGCGTCCTGCCGTGATTCAGGCCATTGCCGAGGCGCGTGCCCAAGGCGACCTGAGCGAAAACGCCGATTACGACGCGGCCAAGGAACGCCAAGGCTTCATCGAAGGTCGCATCGCAGAAATTGAGGGCAAGCTGTCGATCGCCCAGATCATCGATCCGTCCGGGCTGGATGCGGGCGGCCGCGTGGTGTTTGGTGCGACGGTTGAGCTGGAAGAGCAGAACTCTGGCGAGCAGGTGACGTACCAGATCGTGGGCGAGGACGAAGCCGACCTCAAGCTGGGCCTGATCAACATCAGCAGCCCCATCGCTCGTGCGCTGATCGGCAAGGAAGAGGGTGACGTGGCCGACGTGCAGGCGCCCGGTGGCCTCAAGAGCTACGAAATCATCGGCGTGCGTTACGAATGAGCCCGCTGCGCCTGCGTTTGTCCATTTTGGTGGCCGCCCTCTGGTGGGGCGGCTCGGGCACGCTGGCGTTTGTGGCGGTCCCCACCTTGTTTGCCCACTTCGGCAACCCGTCGGTGGCGGGGCCGGCCGCAGCCAAGCTGTTCACCGCCATCGCCTGGTTGGTGGTGGTGTGTGGCGTGGTTTTGCTGTTGCTGGGGCGTGACGATCGGCGAGGCCCGGTTGGACGCGGCCTGCCCTTCATCCTGCTGGCCATGCTGTGCATGTTGGTGCAGGAGTACGGCGTGTCTTACAAAATCCTCACAGCGCGCAGCACCGGCGCCAGCCTGGCGCTGTGGCACGGCGTGGGCAGTGCGTTGATTCTCACGCAGTGGCTGTGTGCCACGCGGGTGCTGTGGTTGCTGGGTAGCCGCTCAGATCGCTGAGTCGCCGCCGGGCCGCCCCAAGTCGACTCGCGCCCCCTCGGGGGGCAAGGAGCCACACGAAGTGGGCGAGTGTGGGGGCGTTATGCCGAACGCTCCGCGCTTTCCAGCGTGTTGACCATCAGCATCGTGATGGTCATGGGGCCCACACCACCGGGAACCGGGGTGATGTGACTGGCCACCTCTTTGACGCCCTCGAAATCAACGTCACCACAGAGCTTGCCTTCGTCGTTGCGGTTCATGCCCACGTCGATCACCACTGCGCCGGGCTTGACCATGTCGGCCGTCAGCACGTTGCGTTTGCCCACGGCGGCCACGATCACGTCGGCCTGCAGCGTCATGGCCTTGAGGTCCTTCGTGCCGCTGTGGCAGATGGTGACGGTGGCGTTCTGCTGCAGCAGCATCAGCGCCATGGGCTTGCCCACGATGTTGCTGCGTCCAATGACCACCGCGTGTTTGCCTTTGAGCGAATAACCGATGGACTCCAGCATCTTCATGCAGCCATAGGGCGTGCAAGGCCAGAATCCGGGCATGCCCGTCATCAGCGCGCCCGCGCTGGCGATGTGAAAACCGTCCACGTCCTTGGACGGAGCGATGGCTTCGATGACCTTTTGCGCGTCAATGTGGGCAGGCAGCGGCAGTTGCACCAGGATGCCGTGTATGGCGGGGTCGTTGTTCAGGGCTTCGACCCGCTTGAGCAACTCGGCTTCGCTGAGGTCGGCGGTGTAGCGCTCCAGGATGGAGTGCATACCCGTTTCCTCGCAGGCCTTGACCTTGTTGCGCACATAGACCTGGCTGGCCGGGTTGTCGCCCACCAGCACCACCGCCAGACCCGGCGTCACGCCACGGGCTTTGAGTGCAATCACGCGTTCGGTGACTTCGTGGCGGAGTTGGCGGGAGAGGGCGTTGCCGTCGATCAGTTGGGCGCTCATGGGGCGGTCTTTCTTCAAAACAAAACGCCCGCTGGCGGCGGGCGTGGGGATTTGGTGTGGTGGGTCAGACTTTGGCAGGCGTCTGGCCCAAGGCAATCTTGAGCAGGTCGGCCACGGTGTTGGCGTTCAGTTTTTCCATGATGTTGGCGCGGTGCGCCTCCACCGTCTTGATGCTGATGCCCAAGTCGTCGGCAATCTGCTTGTTCAAGCGCCCGGCGACGATGCGCTCCAGCACCTGGCCTTCACGCGAGGTCAGCTTGGACAGCAGTGCGTCCCGGCTGGCGGCTTGCTGGTGGGTGGCGAAGCTGTCCTTGGCGCGGTCTAGCATGCGCTCCACCAGGTTGACGAGCTGGTCTTCGTTGAAGGGCTTCTGGATGAAGTCCAACGCGCCTTTTTTCATCGAATCGACGGCCATCGGTACGTCGCCATGGCCGGTGATGAACACGATGGGCAGGGGCGACTGACGTTCCACCAAGCGGTCCTGCAGTTCCATGCCAGTCATGCCGCCCATGCGGATGTCGGCGATCAGGCAGGCGACTTCGCGCGAGTCGTAGCGGCTCAGAAAGGCTTCGGCCGATTCAAAGCAGCGAACCCGGTAATCCTTGCCTTCGAGCAGCCATTGCAGCGAATCGCGCACGGCTTCATCGTCGTCCACCACGTACACAGTGCCTTTTTTGGGTATCAGACTCATCTCGCTCTTTCTTGTGTCTCGCCGCCCTCGTGGGGCTTGCGTGCGCTCAGGCGCTAAGCTGCGGTTGGTGTGTGGGTGCCACTGGAATCCAGAAGCTGAAGCAGCAACCGCTGACTTCGGCGCCATTGTAGATGTTCTCTACTTTCATCCTGCCGTGGTGGGATTCCACGATGCTGCGGCACAGCTTGAGACCTATGCCCATGCCTTCGGCCTTGGTGCTGTAGAAGGCCTCGTAGATGCGCTCCAGCATGTCGGCCGGCACGCCGCTGCCGGAGTCGGTGATGGCGAACTCGATACAGTCGATGCCTTCCTGCCGGGTGGGGCCCACGCGCAGTTCGATGAAGCGCTGGCCGGGCGCGCGCTGCGCCTGCTGAATGGACTCGCCACCGTTCTTGAGCAGGTTGATGAGCACCTGTTCGATCAGGATGGGGTCCACCAGCAGGGGCGGCAGGCGGGCCGCTACGTAGGTGGTGACGCGGATTTGATGACGGCGCAGTTCGATCTCCGCGAGCTCGAGCGCGTTGCTGACCATCGTCGCCACGTCCGACAGGCTCGGGTTGGGTTCGCTGCGCTTCACGAAGGCCTTGATGCGCTGGATGATCTGGCCGGCGCGTTGCGCCTGGCGCGCCGTCTTTTCCAGCGCCCCGAGCAGGTCCTCCTCGGTGATCTGCTGCTTTTTCACGCGCGTGATCATGCCGTTGCAGTAGTTGCTGATGGCGGTCAGCGGCTGGTTCAGCTCGTGCGCCACCGAAGATGCCATCTCGCCCATCGTCACGAGCCGGCTCGTGACCTGTGCCTTCTCGGCCTGCAGCGAAGCCTGCTCCTCGGCGCGCAGCCGTGCCGTGATGTCGGTGGCGATGAGCATCTGCGCCAGCCGGCCGTCGGTCCACTGCAGGTAGCGCGCACGCACGTCGAACCACTTCTGCAGCGACTCGACGAAGACCTCGCGCGGGCTCGTGCCGCCCTCGGTGAGTTCCTGCGTCGGCAGTCCGGAGAGGTTGTCGACGTCGTCCTCGGTCTCGGCCTGGAAGCTGGCGGGGACCACGCCGCCGGCCAGCATGCCGTGGCCGCGCGCGTCGCCGCCGAACCAGAGCCGGTACGAGCGGTTCGCGAACAGCAGCTCGCCCTGCTGCACCGACAGCACCGAGACCGAGGCGTCCAGTCCCTCGAGCACGGTGGTGAAACGCTCGTGGCTGGCCGAGAGCTGGTCGCGGATGCGCTTGGCCTCGGTGATGTTGGTCATGCTCGTCATCCAGCCCGTCTGCTGGCCTTTGGGGTCGATCAACGGGCTGACGTACATGCGCGCGTCGAACACCGCGCCGTCCTTGCGCATCACCTTGACCTCGATGCCGCCGCTCGGGCTGCGCCCCTGCAGTTCCTGCTGCAGCAGCCGGCTGTTCTCGTCGAGGCGGTCGGGCGGCCAGTAGGGGAAGGGCGGCAGCCGGCCCACGAGCTC
>DASUIK010000443.1:0-3013 GCA_036279795.1 Burkholderiaceae bacterium
AGCAGGTTCATCAGCACCTGCTCGATCAGGATGGGATCCACCATCAGCGTGGGCAGGCGCTGGGCCACGTAGGTGTGGATGGCCACATTGCGCCGGCGCAGTTCGATGCCCGCGAGCTCGACCGCATCCTCGACGATGTCATGCGCCTGCGAGGGTGCGCGCTGCGGTTCGCTGCGCTTCACGAAGTTGCGGATGCGGTGGATGATCTGCCCCGCGCGCTGCGCCTGCTTGGCGGTCTTCTCCAGCGCGGCCAGCAGGTCGTCCTTGCCGATCTGGTCATTGCGCACGCGCGAGACCATGCCGTTGCAGTAGTTGGTGATGGCGGTCAGTGGCTGGTTCAGCTCGTGCGCCACGCTGGAGGCCATCTCGCCCATGGTGATCAGGCGGCTGGCGGTCTGGGCGCGCTCGTTCTGGCGTGCTGCCTGTTCTTCCGCGTGGCGGCGGGTGGTGATGTCGCTGGCGATCACCAGTTGCGCCAGGCGGCCGTCCACCCAGGTGAGGTAGCGGGTGCGCACCTCCAGCCACTTGCCCAACGCCTCCAGGTAAATCTCAGCGCTTTCCGCACCAGCGTCGGTCAGGGTGTCGGTGGGCATGCCGGCGAAGGCGTCCACCGCGTCGTGTTCGTCGCTCGGTGCAGCGGGTGCCACACCCGCCAGATCCACCAGGCTGCGGTGGCCGCGGCCGCCCAGGCCAAACCACTGACGGTACATCTTGTTGGCGAACAGCAGCTCGTCGCTGCCCAGCGGTGCCACCGAGACAGTGGCGTCCAGGCTTTCCAGCACGGTGGTGAAGCGTTCGTAGGAAGCTGACAGCTCCTCGCGGATGCGCTTGGGCTCGGTGATGTCGGTCATCGAGGTCATCCAGCCGGTCTGTTGGCCGTTGGGGTCGATCAGCGGTGAGACGTACATGCGGCCATCGAACAGACTGCCGTCCTTGCGCTTGACGCGCACCTCGAACCCGCCGGGTGTTGAGCGCCCACGCAATTCGTCGTCCAGTCGCTGCGCCAGCATTTCCTGGTCGTCCTCCGGCCAGTAGGGGAAGGGCGCGGTGCGGCCCACCAGCTCGCTTTCCGACCAGCCCGTCATCATGCAGAACGCCGGGTTGACGTAGGTGATGCGGCCCTGGATGTCGAGCGCGCGCATACCGGTGAGCATGGAGTTTTCCATGGCTCGGCGGAAATGGGTTTCGGCGACCAGCGCTTGTTGCGCCTGCACGCGCCGGCGCGTGTGGCGCCAGGAGGCGATCAGCATCCAGACGGTCAGTGTGCTCAGCGCGCCGATGATCAGCAGAAAGCCGCTGCCCACCACGTCTTGTGAGGTGCGGTAGCCCTGGGCTTTGAGGATCAGTCCGTTACCCACCGGTGAAACGGGTACCTCATGGTGCATGGCTTCGCGCGACCAGGGCAGCCAGCTCAACACACGGTTGCTGCTGGGTTGCTGCAGGTTTCCGGCCAGGACCTGTTGGCGGTCGTCCAGCAGGGCCACCGCATAGCGTGCCATCACCTCGGGCGGAATGCCAAAACGCAGCAGGCCATCCACCAGGTATTCGCCCATCACCACGCCGCCAAAACGCCCTTGTTCGCTCAGTGGCACTTGAAGCATGAGCACGCTTTGGTCGGGCTCAGCGGGAAGGGGGCGCGAGTAAATGGGCTGGCGCAGATCGCGGGCGAGGTCGTAGGAGCCGTCGGTTTCACCGGGAAGCAGCACCTGATCGGGGCTGCGCGTTTGGGCATTGGGGGCGCTGGGTGAGGCGTAAGTGGCCACGACCTTGCGGCGGCTGTCCACCCACGACACCGCCAGCAGCTCCGGATACTGGCTGATCAGGCTCTCTGCCTGGAAGACGAATTCCGAGGCGTCGATTTCCCGGTTCGATATTTCCCGCGCCAACCGCATCAGTTGTTCCTGGCGTTCTAGCAGGCGCAGGCGCAGGCGTTGCTGGGCGTACTCCACATCGCGTGTCACCGCTTCCTGTTCGCGTTCGAGCTCCTCCAGGCGCAGGTAGCTGATGGCCACGACGATGGCCCCCATGAACAACAGCACCGCCAGCAAAGGCCCGAGTGTGGCGAAGCGGTCCTGCCGCGCGGGCGGCAGACGGCGCCACCAGCGTTTCCACCAAGTGGTGTCCGCGGGGGCGGAGAGGGCTTGTGCGGCGGCGGGCGCAGGGCGGGGTGCCGAGGCGGCGTTGTCAGGCATTGGTTCAAGTCTAAAGGACGGCGTCTTCCCCTGTTGAGGTGGGGTGTGGTGTGGCAAAAAACACGCATAAAATTTCACATAATAAAAACAACAACTACATGTTGAAAATATGGAAAAGAAATGGGAAACTTCCAACCATCCGGTGCAACACGCATGACAAGCCTTGGGTGCCGGCTTAAGCTTCTTTTCACCACCGAGGAGACACCATGTCAGACAAACCCCAACAGAATCTGGGCGTTGGCACCGACGTCGATGCACAGGAAACCCGTGAATGGCTGGACGCCCTGTCCGCCGTCATTGAGCGCGAGGGCCCTGCGCGCGCCCACTTCCTGCTGGAGCAGCTGCTCGAAGAGGCCCGCCAGAACAGCATTGACATGCCGTTTTCGGCCAACACGGGCTACGTCAACACCATCGAGCCCGACCAGGAAGCGCGCTGCCCCGGCAACATCGCCATTGAAAAGCGTCTGCGTGCCTACATGCGCTGGAACGCCATGGCCATGGTGGTGCGCGCCAACCGCCTCAACCCCGCCGACGGTGGCGACCTGGGCGGCCACATCGGCTCCTTCGCTTCGGTGGCCAGCATGTTCGGCGCCGGCTTCAACCATTTCTGGCACGCGGAGAGCGAGAACCACGGCGGTGACCTGCTCTACATTCAGGGCCACAGCGCGCCCGGCATTTACGCCCGCGCCTACCTCGAAGGCCGCCTGAACGAGCAGCAGCTCGACAGCTTCCGCCAGGAAGTGGATGGCAAGGGCCTGTCCAGCTACCCCCACCCCAAGCTGATGCCGGATTTCTGGCAGTTCCCCACGGTGTCCATGGGC
>DASUIK010000444.1:0-2488 GCA_036279795.1 Burkholderiaceae bacterium
TTTGCGCCTGGTGGTGGGCTTCCCGGCCGGTTCGTCGCCCGACCTGACCGCCCGCACCCTGGCGGAGCCACTCGCGCAGGCCCTGGGCCAGCCGGTGGTGGTGGACAACAAGCCTGGCGCCGGCGGCAACATCGGTGCCGATCTGGTGGCCAAGGCCACCGACGGGCACACCTTCGGTTTGATGATCAACGGCAACATGACGATTGCCAAGCTGCTCAACCCGGCCACGCCCTACGACCCCATCAAGGACCTGGCCCCGATCAGCCTGGTGGCCACGGCCCCCCTGGTGTTGGCGGCGTCCAACCAGATGCCCACAGGCGCCGCTGCCGTGCTCGCGGCTGTTCGGCAGGGTGGTGGCAAACTCAACTACGGCACGCCGGGCAACGGCACCGTTGCGCACCTGGGCATGGAGCTGCTCAAGGCCAAGGCAGGGTTGTCTCCGGTGCACGTGCCGTACCCAGGCAACCCGCAGGTCATCACCGCACTGATCGCGGGTGACCTGCAACTCGCGTTGCTGCCGCCTGGCCTGGCGATGCCGCAGGTGCGCTCTGGCAAGTTGCAAGTGGTGGGCGTGACCTCGGCGGGGCGCAGCAGCCTGGTGCCCGACGTGCCCAGCCTCACCGATGCCGGGGTGCGGGGCTTTCAGCTGGAAATCTGGAACGCGGTGGCCGGCCCCGCATCGACCCCGAAGCCGGTGGTGGACAAGCTCTCCAGCTTGCTGGCCGAAATCGTGCGCCGCCCCGACGTGCGGGAAAAGCTCTTCAACCAGGGTTGGTAAGTGGCCGGCACCTCGGCCGAGGGCCTGGCCAAGCGCATACAGCGCGATACCGCCGAGATGGGCGAGGTGATCCGCCGCAACAACATCCGCCCCCAGTGACTTGAGATTGCCGCAGGCCGTCTGTTTGGCGTCGTCGCGGCATGTCTCACTCAGGCAAACACTTCGGCGTCAATCAGTGCCAAGCCTGCGGCGTCTTTGGCTGACAACAAGGGTGCCATGCCGATGTCGGGCCACGCGATGCCGACGGTGGGGTCGTTCCAGGCCACACAGCGTTCGAACGCCGGCGCGTAGTAGTCGGTGGTTTTGTAGAGGAAGTCTGCGCTGTTGCTGGTGACGACAAAACCGTGACCAAAACCCGGCGGCACCCACAGTTGGCGCTGGTTGTCTTCGCTCAGCTCCACCCCCACCCATTGGCCGAAGTGGGGGGAGCTTTTGCGCAGGTCCACCGCCACGTCGAACACCGTGCCGCGTGCCACCCGCACCAATTTGCCCTGGGGCTGCTGGATTTGGTAGTGCAGGCCACGCAGCACGCCTTTGGCCGAGCGGCTGTGGTTGTCCTGCACAAAGTTGAAATTCGTACCGGTGGCCTCGTTGAAACGCTGCTGGTTGAAGCTCTCGAAGAAGAAGCCGCGCGCGTCACCAAAGACCTTGGGTTCGATGATGAGCACGCCGGGCAGGGCGGTGGCGATCACGTTCATGGCTTGTCTTTCAGCAGGCCCTGCAGGTATTGGCCGTAGCCGCTTTTGGCCAAGGGGGCGGCCAGCTTCTCAAGCTGAGCGTCGTCGATGAAGCCGCTGCGCCACGCGATCTCTTCAGGGCAGGCGATCTTGAGGCCTTGTCGGCGCTCCAGCGTGGCGATGAACTGGCCCGCGTCCAGCAGGCTGTCGTGGGTCCCGGTGTCCAGCCAGGCGTAGCCCCGTTTCATGATCTGTACGCTCAGCTGGTTTTGTTCCAGGTAGGTTTGGTTGACGGTGGTGATTTCCAGCTCGCCACGTGCGCTCGGCTTCGTGGCTTTGGCGATGTCTATCACCTGCTGGTCGTAAAAGTAGAGACCGGTGACGGCGTAGTTGCTTTTCGGGACTTTGGGTTTTTCTTCGATGCTGCTGGCCTTGCCGGCGGCATCAAAAGCCACCACGCCATAGCGCTCAGGGTCGGTCACGTGGTACGCGAACACGGTGGCGCCGCTGGTTTGTGCATCGGCCGCGTGCAGCAGGGGCTGGAAGTCGTGGCCGTAGAAGATGTTGTCGCCCAGCACCAGGGCGCTGGGGTGGTTGCCAATGAAGGACTCACCGATGATGAAGGCTTGGGCCAGTCCATCGGGGCTGGGTTGGACCGCGTACTGCAGGTTGATGCCCCACTGGCTGCCGTCGCCCAGCAGTTGCTCAAAGCGCGGTGTGTCCTGCGGTGTGCTGATGAGCAGGATGTCGCGCATGCCCGCGAGCATCAGGGTGCTCAGCGGGTAATAGACCATGGGCTTGTCGTAGATGGGCAGCAGTTGTTTGCTGATGGCCAGGGTGGCCGGGTGCAGCCGGGTGCCGGAACCGCCGGCGAGGATGATGCCTTTGCGTTGGGTCATGTGTGTTCTCAGAGAATTTCATCGAGCATGCGGGCCACGCCTTGCTGCCAATGAGGCAGGTGCAAGCGGAAAGTGGACTGCAGTTTGCTGCAATCCAGCCGCGAGTTGTTGGGGCGCCGCGCTGGCGTGGGGAA
>DASUIK010000445.1:0-2242 GCA_036279795.1 Burkholderiaceae bacterium
CAGGTAACGCGGCACGCTGGCCCAGGGCACGGGCTTGAGCGTGGCCAGGTCTGGCACCAGGCGCACGTCAGGGTCGCTGTCGGGAAACACCGGGTCGTAGGAGTACTCGCCGGTCACGCACTGCATCGGGATGGCCTGGCAAATGCGCAGCTCGCTGCCGTGGGCAAAACTGGTTGCGGGCATCAGCTTGCCACGCGGGTAGCCCGTCACGTCGGCGAACAGGCATTCCACGTCGCGCACGCCGGCCGCGCGAAAGTGTTCGGCCAGCGTGTCGCGGTCGGCGTCCAGCGCCAGGTTCAGGTGGGACCAGGAGGGCGAGGTGGGCAGGGTCATGCGGGTACTTTCAGGCGGGCACGCGCCGGGGGCGGAACACGCCCACATCATCGTAGAACCCGGCTTTTTGGTTGGCCGCCCACCAGCCGGGCACGCCCAGCACCGGCAGCGGCGTGAAGGGTTTGTGGCGCAGGCCCTCGGCGCTGAGCGAAGCGAACAGCCACGCGTCCCACGCGGCGTCGCCCTCAAGACCCAAGGGCACCGGCACGGCGTACACGTGGGCGGTGATGCTCTTGTAGGGCGCCACCAGCTTTTCCAGCAAGGCGTGACCAAACAGTTCCAGCCGGGCGTATGCCCACAGGGGCCGCAGCGCCACAAACAGGCGCTGCCAGTCGCGCGCCAGCAGGGCATCCCACAAAGGTGGCGGCGCCTGCAACAGGGCGGCGTTTTCGTCGAACAGCGTCAGCGCGTCGCGCAAGGGCCCACGCGTGGCGTTCACGCCTTGTTGCGCGATCGCCGCGCCCTGCAAGTGGTTCAGTTGTTGTTTGGCCTCGGGATAACGCAACCAGCACAGGCCATTGAAAAAGTCGTGCAGGTTTTCGCGCGTGGGCACCTGTTGGCGCTCGAAGATGAATTGTTCGTATGCCATACGTTCAGGCAGAGCGGACTGCGGCACGAACTGGACTGGCAAACCGCGCTCAGCACCGGCCCCGCTTAGCACGTGTGGCAGTGGCTCACCGCTGCGCCAGGCCTGCTCCAGCGCCTGCCCGTGCCAGCCGGTGAGCCAGGGCGCAGACCAGTCGATACAGCCCAGCCGGGACACGGCCGTCACGGCGCCTTTTCGAGCCGGACCTGCTTGGCCTGACCAGTCAACGGCAGCACTTTGAAATAGGCTGGGTACTTGCGGAACAGCTCGTGCAGTGGCTTGCTTCCCTTGGTGATGCCGAGCTCACGTAGCGGCGTGCCGAGCTGGTTCAGCTGCTTGACGGTGTTGGGCAACCAGGGGCCGACGGCCTCGACAATGCGGCGCACGGCCTCGCGTTCGTCCGGCGCGGCAACTGCGGACACCGCCGGCGGCGATAACGGCACCCGCTTGGGTACGGCCTTGGACGCAACCGCCGGTCGAGGTGTGGGCGTTGGCAGCGGTAAGGGCTTCGGCTCCGGCTCCAGCTTGGCTACCGGTGTCGGTGCGCCGACATAGAGCACCTTGTCGTAGGCGCGGGCCAGCGACTCGGCGGCAGCCTTGTCGCGCTCGGCCAGACACCAGACGCGCCGGCCGGTCTCGCGCAGACGCACGGCCAACGGCGCGAAGTCGGCGTCGCTAGAGCCGATCACCACCGTGCCCGGCAACTGGCCCCTGTGCAGCATGTCCATCACGTCGATGACCAGGGCGACGTCGGTCGTGCCCTTGCCCTGGTTGACAATGGCACGTACGGCATGGCGGCGCAGCACCTCCTTCAGGCCGGCCAGCTTCTCGAAACCGCCGTAGGCGTAGCGCAGGGACAAGTGCGCCTGGCCGTGGCCAGCCAGGCCCTTGATCTGCGCGAAGGCTTCCTGCACTGCATCGGGTGTCAGGTTGTCGGCATCGATCAGCAGGGCGATGGCCTGGTCAGGGGCGCCGCTCATCACTCAGTCCACCAGGCGCCACGGCAACGCCTCGCCCGAACGCAGGGGCTTGAGCTCGGCTTCGCCAAACGCGAAAGATTCGGGGGGCGTCCAACTTTCGCGCTGGAGCGTGATGGTGCCGGTGTTGCGCGGCAGGCCGTAGAAGTCGGCGCCGTTGAAGCTGGCGAAGGCTTCGAGCTTGTCCAGTGCACCGGCGGCATCAAAAGCCTCGGCGTACAGCTCCATGGCGGCGTGGGCGGTGTAGCAGCCGGCGCAGCCGGTGGCGTGTTCCTTCAGGTGCGCGGGGTGTGGCGCGCTGTCGGTGCCCAGGAAGAAGCGGTTGTTGCCGCTGGTGGCGGCCTGG
>DASUIK010000446.1:0-8763 GCA_036279795.1 Burkholderiaceae bacterium
GGGCGGTAGAAACAATAACTGCGGATGTCATGGTGATTCCTTGATTCTTTAAGCTTGAACGGCGTTGGCGACTCAGTTGAAGGTCTTGCCTTCGGCAGCCAGACGGGCCAGCAGCGGGGCGGGCTGCCAGAACTTGGCGTCGTCCAGCGGGTTCTTGGCAAAGCGCTTCATGGCCTGGACCACGTTGAACAGGCCCACTTCGTTGGCGTAGTTCAGCGGGCCACCGCGGTGCACCGGGAAGCCGTAGCCGAAGATGTAGACCACATCGATGTCGCTGGCCTTGTTGGCAATGCCCTCTTCCAGGATGTGGGCCGCTTCGTTCACCAGGCTGAACACCAGGCGCTGCACGATCTCTTCGTCGGAAATCTTGCGCGGCGTGATGCCGAGGCTCTTGCGGTGCTCTTCGATCATCTGCACCACCTCGGCATTGGGGATGGCATCGCGCTTGCCCGGCACGTAGTCGTACCAGCCGGCGCCCGTCTTCTGGCCAAAACGGCCCTTTTCGCACAGCAGATCGGCGGTCTTGCTGTATTTCAGGTTGGGGTACTCAACCGCGCGGCGCTTGCGGATCGCCCAGCCGATGTCGTTGCCGGCCAGGTCGCCCATGCGGAAAGGGCCCATGGCAAAGCCGAACTTCTCGATCGCCTTGTCCACCTGCTCGGGTGTGCAGCCTTCGTCCAGCAGGAAGCCGCCTTGACGCACGTACTGCTCGACCATGCGGTTGCCGATGAAGCCATCGCACACGCCGGACACCACCGCCGTTTTCTTGATCTTCTTGGCCACGCTCATGACAGTGGCCAGCACGTCCTTGGCGGTGGCGTCACCACGCACCACCTCCAGCAGCTTCATCACGTTGGCAGGGCTGAAGAAGTGCAGGCCCACCACGTCTTGCGGGCGCTTGGTGAAGTTCGCGATTTTGTTGACGTCCAGCGTGGAGGTGTTGGAGGCCAGAATGGCACCAGGTTTCATCACCGCGTCCAGCGCCTCGAACACCTTTTGTTTGACGCCGATTTCCTCGAACACGGCTTCGATCACCAGATCGGCGTCTTTCAAGTCGGCGTAGTCGAGCGTGGTGCTCAGCAAGGCCATGCGCTGCTCGTACTTGTCCTGCTTGAGCTTGCCCTTCTTGACCTGCGCCTCGTAGTTTTTGCGGATGGTGGCGATGCCACGGTCCAGCGCCTCCTGCTTCATCTCCAGGATCTTGACCGGGATGCCGGCGTTGAGGAAGTTCATCGAGATGCCGCCGCCCATGGTGCCGGCACCGATCACGGCCACCGACTGGATGTTGCGCTTGGGTGTGTCTTCCGGCACGTCGGGGATCTTGCTCGCGGCGCGCTCGGCCACGAACAGGTGGCGCAGCGCACGGCATTCGGACGTCCACATCAGGTTGATGAAGATCTCGCGCTCAAAGGCCATGCCATCGTTGAATTTCTTCTTGGTGGCGGCTTCCACCGCGTCCACACACTTGGCGGGCGCAGGAAAGTTTTTGCTCATGCCCTTGACCATGTTGCGCGCGAACTGGAAGTAGGCATCGCCTTGCGGGTGTTTGGCCGGCAGGTTGCGCACCAGGGGCAGCGGACGCACGTCGGCCACGCTGCGGGCAAAGGCCAGGGCTTCGTCCATCAGCGACTCGGCCGAGGCGGCCAGCTTGTCGAACAGCTTCTGCCCAGGCACCTGGGCCAGCATCTCGCTGTTGACGGCTTCGCCGCTGACGATCATGTTGAGTGCGGCCTCCACGCCCAGCACGCGTGGCAGGCGCTGCGTGCCACCGGCGCCGGGAATCAGGCCCAGTTTCACTTCCGGCAAGGCCACCTTGCAGCCCGGGGTGGCCACGCGGTAGTGCGCGCCCAGGGCCAGCTCCAGGCCACCGCCCATGCACACGCTGTGGATGGCAGCGACGATGGGCTTGGCGAAGTTCTCCAGCGCCAGGATGACGCTCAGCAGGTTTGGGTCTTGCAGTGCCTTGGGGCTGCCAAATTCACGGATGTCGGCACCGCCCGAGAAGGCCTTGCCTGCGCCCGTCAACACCACCGCGCGGATGGCGGCATCGGCGTTGGCCTGCTCCAGCGCGGCCACGATGCCCTGCCGTGTGCTCAAGCCCAGCCCGTTGACGGGCGGGTTGTCCAGCGTGATGACGGCCACGTCGCCGTGGCTCTGGTAATGCGCGGTCATGAAGTCTCCTTGGGTTGACGAAATTTCAAAAAAAAGAACGACCGTTCGTTTTTTGGCGATTGTAGGGATTTTGTGCGGCGCGCCAAAGTCGAGGTGTCGCCTGCTTGTCTGGCTCAGACTTCCAGCCATTCCTGCACCGCGGCAGGTGAGGCCTGGAGATGGACGGGCGTGCCCTCGAATACGAGCCGACCGTGCCCCATCACGGCCACTCGGTCGGCCACAGCCAGGCTGAGGTCCAGCTTCTGTTCAATCAGCAGCACGGCCAGGCCCTGGGCTCGCAGCTCGCGCAACAAGGCGTCCACCTGTGACACCACCTGAGGGGCCAAGCCCTCGGTGGGCTCGTCCACGATGAGGAGCTGAGGCGCCCCCATGAGCGCACGACAGAGGCTGAGCATCTGCTGCTCACCGCCCGACAGCACACCAGCGGCCACGTCCCGGCGCGCCGCCAGTGCGGGAAAACTGTCGTACACCCATTCCTGCGTCCAGCGAACGGGGCGGGTCGAGTGCGGTTGCAGGCCCAGTGTCAGGTTCTGGGCCACCGTCAGGCGCGGAAAGACGTCGCGACTCTCGGGCACATAGGCCACGCCCAGACGGGCGATGGCATGGGGTGACAGGCCCAGCAGTTCGTGCCCCTGCCAGCGCGCGCTGCCGCGTGCCGGCACCAGGCCCATCAGCGCACGCGCCAGCGTGCTGCGCCCCGAACCGTTGCGCCCGAGCACTGCCAGGACGCTGCCCGCGGCCAGCTCAAAGTCCACCCCTTGCAGCACCCGGCTCTGGCCATAACCCGCGTGCAAACCGCTCACTGTGAGGGTGCCAGTCATGCGTCACCTCCATGCGCCTGGCCCAGGTAGGCCCGCTGCACCGCCGGGTTGGCGCGTATCGCCTGCGGCGTGTCGCAGGCCAGCAGTTCGCCCTGCACCAGCACCGCGATGCGATCGGCCAGCTCGAACACCACCCCCATGTCGTGTTCCACCATCAACAGCGTCTTGCCCTCGGTCAACTCGCGCAGCAAGGGCACGAAGCGAGCGGTTTCGCTGCGGCTCATGCCGGCGGTGGGTTCGTCCAGCAAGAGCACCTGCGCGTCGCTCGCCAGCGCCATCCCAATGTCCAGGGTGCGTTGCTCGGCGTAACTGAGTTCGGCCGCCGTGTCATCGGCACGCGCCGCCAGGCCCAAGCGTTGCAGCCACGCATCCCCACGCGCGTTGAGGGCGCGCTGCCGACCGAGCATTCGCCAGAAACGGTAGCCTTGCCCGTCGGACCAGCAGGCCGCACAACGCAGGTGGTCTCGCACGGTCAGCTGACCAAACAACTGGCTGATCTGGAAGCTGCGCGCCAGCCCAAGCTGGTGCCGCTCGTGCACCGACAAGCTGGTGATGGCTTGACCGCGCAGATGGATGTCGCCCCCGCTGGGCCGCACCAAGCCGCTGATGGCGTTGAACAGCGTCGATTTGCCGGCTCCGTTGGGTCCGATCACAGCCAGGCGTTCGCCCGCCCGCACCTGCAGGTTCAGGTCGCGCAGCACCTCGGTGGCGCCAAACCGCTGGTGCAGGCCAGCGACCTCCAACACCGGTGTGCTCATGACCGCCGAACGCCGTTTGGACGTGCCCACCAGCACCACCCCAGGCCAAGCACGAACAGGCCACCCGAAAGCGCCCACGGCACGGGCGATCGGGTGTCCAGGGCCAGACCGGCCAGCGTCCGCACTGGGCCCAGCGTGTCGTGCTGCGGCCATTGGTAGGCCATTTCCACCAATGCAACAGCACCGCCCGAGGCCGTGAGCGCGCCCAACCAACGCAGTACGGTGCGTCCACCAGGGCGCCAGCCTCCGCGCGCAATGGCATGCCGGGCCGACAGCGCCAGGCCACCCAAACCCTGCGGAGCCCACACCACACCCAGCATGAACCCCAGGCCCGTGTAAAGCAGCCATGCCGGCGTGAGACCCGACAGGCCCACCATCACCGCCACCATCAGCACGCCGCCCAGCACCGGCCCGAGCAAAGTGGCGCCGCCCAGCAAGGTGAACAGCAGCAGGCTGCCCGAGCGGTGGATGCTGAACACCTCCGGCGTGACGATTTCCTGGTGCAGGGCTGCCAGCGCCCCCGACACGCCGGCCAGGAAAGCCGCGAACACGAAGGCCATGAGGCGCAGGCGCTGGGGGTCGTACCCCAAAAAGGGCACACGCAGCGGGTTGTCGCGCACCGCATTGAGCAGACGTCCCACGGTGGTCCGCGTGAAGGCCCACACCAGGACCAGTCCCAACGCGGCGTGGACCGCGATCAGCAGGTACAGGTGCACGGGCTGGCCCAGGTCCCAGCCACCCCATCGTGGCCCGGCTGCGCGGTTGCCCGACAAGCCGGATTCACCACCCGACCAGGCCGGCCACATCAAGGCCAGCGCCCAGACGAGTTCGCCCAAGCCCAGGGTGATCATGGCGAAGGGCGTGCCGGGCCGGCGTGTGGACAACCAGCCCATCGGCAACGCGAGC
Organism: Burkholderiaceae bacterium; assembly: GCA_036279795.1. GTDB lineage: Bacteria > Pseudomonadota > Gammaproteobacteria > Burkholderiales > Burkholderiaceae_C > Hydrogenophaga. Next base: position 4,658 of record DASUIK010000446.1, read on the forward strand.
ACGGCCGTGCCCAGCCCGGCCAGCAGCGGCAGCAACGCGACGGGCAGCGGCCAGCCGTGCGCCGCCAACGCCTGCAAGGTGTGCATGCACAGGTAGGCGCCGGCACCGGTGTAGACCGCGTGGCCAAAGCTCAGCATTCCGCCCTGCCCCCACAACACATGAAAGCTCAGACAGGCCAACACCGCGATGCCCATTTGCGAGGCCAGGCCCAGGGCATGTCGGCTCTCCCACGCCAGCGGCAGGCACAGCAACAACAGCCCGACCAAGGGCCAGGCCCAGATGAAACGGTGTGAGGAGGCCATGCCTCAGCTCTCGCGCTGGCCCATGAGGCCCCGGGGGTGCAGCGCCAACATGCCCACCAGCAAGGCGTAAGGCAGCAAGGGCGCCAACTGGCTCAAACGCACGCCGCCCAGGGGCAGGTCCAGCGACACGGCGGCGGTTTGCAGCAGGCCCATTAGCAAGGAGGCCCAGAACGCCCCCCACAAGGAACCCAGCCCCCCCACCACGGCCACCACAAACACGATGGAGCCGACCGTGGCGGCCATGCCGGGCTCGGTTACAAAAGCGTTGCCACCCAACACGCCAGCCAGCGCCGCCAAGCCGGCGCCACAGGCGAACACGCCCATGAACACACGGGGCACGTTGTGGCCCAACGCCTGCGCCATCTTTGGGTGGCTGAGCGACGCCTGCAGCACCAGCCCGCCTCGGCTCAGGCGCAACCACATCGCCAGCGCGCCCAGCACGAGCAGGGCCACCGCCATGCTGAAGGCGCGGTAAGCCGGGAAGCGAACGTCCCAGAGCGTGAACACGCTGCCGGACAGCGCCGAGGGCACGCGGTAGTCCACCGGTCCCCGGCCCCACACCAGCTGCACCACCTCCAGCAGCACGTAGCTCAGGCCAAAGGTGACCAACAGTTCGGCCACATGGCCATGAGCCGCCACCCGCTGCAGCACCTGGGCGTAAAACAACGCGGCCAGCGCTCCCACCAGCAGCGGTGCCAACAACAACGCCCACCAGAACCCCCAGGCCACCGACAGGCTGTGCGCGAGATAGGCGCCCAACATGTAGAAGCTGCCGTGGGCAAAGTTGAGCACGCCCATGAGGCTGAAGATCAGCGTCAAGCCCGCGCTGAGCATGAACAGCAACAAACCGTAGCTCAGGCCGTTGAGCAGGGTCAGTACCAGCAGCTCCATGTCAGGGCCGAGGCATGTTGCAGCGCACGGGTTGGGACAACACCTGCGCATCCACATATTGCAAGGGCGCGAAGGTGTGCCCCGTGCCTTCGGCGCCCACAGGGTAGCGCGCATCCACAGGCTGCCAGCGGGCGATGAATTGGCCCAGCTGGAGCTGGTGGTCCTCGCCGCGCATGGTCGCCGTTCCGCCCAGCACGGGAAAGGACATCCCGCTAAGCACATCGGCCACACGGCGCGTGTCGGTGCTGCCGGCGCGCGCCATCGCAGCACCCAGCATCTGAATGCCGGTCTGGGTGGCGTAGACAACAAAGTCCGACTTGTGGCGGCGACGGAAATCTGCGGCCAGACGGCCCATCTCACCCTCGGGGTTGTTGTGGTGCAGGGCCACCTGGTACACCGGCATGGACGCCCCCCCTTTGGCCAGCACCTGCGGTGCACCCGGCAAGGCCGCGTAGTACGTGAACAGCGGCAGTTGGGCCTTGGCGTCTTGCAAGGCCCGCACAAGGTTGACAAAGTCTTCACCCCAGTTGCCGGTGACCACGGCCTGCGCGCCTGAGGCCAGCAACCGCTGCACCTGTGGCTTGAAATCGCGCAACTGGAAAGCCGGGTGCAGCTCCTCACCCACCACCTGCACCGAGGGCAGCCGCTCCGCCACCGCCTCTTTGAAGTAGCGGCTCAGTTGTTGGCCGTGGGCGTAATCCTGGTTCAGAAGATAGACCTTCTGCAATTCGGGGTGGCCCGCCAAAAAATCGACCAGCGCGGCCACCTTCATGGTGGTGTCGGCTTCGATGCGGAAATGCCAGTAGGTGCAGCGCTCGCCCGTGAGAGCGGGATCGGTCGCAGCGTAGTTGAGCAGCAGGACCGGGGCATCGGGGCGGCGTGCGTTATGGCGGGCAATCGCATCGGCAAGCACGTGTGTCACCCCCGAGCCGTTGCCTTGCACCACGTAGCGAAAGCCCTGATCAATGGCGGCCTTGAGCGCGTTCAGGCTTTCCTGCGGCGACCCCTTGTTGTCGAAAGGGGCCACCACAAAACGCACACCCGCCGGGTTCTTGGCACCGCTCTGGCGCTCGGCCACAAACTGCCAACTCTGCAGGCTGTTGCGGCCGACATCGGCCATGGGCCCCGACAGCGGATCGATGAACGCAATCCGCACCGTCTGCCCCTGCTGCGCCAGGGCCTGCCCACACGCACAGGCAAGCACCAGCGAAGCGATCAGCCCACGCCAGTTCACCGGTCGGTCCTCAGAGATGCTCAGAGCCCCGGCAACTTGTAGCCCTTGAGCTGCTCGCGCAGCGTCATCTTCTGCATCTTGCCGGTGGCGCCCAGCGGAATCGCATCCACAAACACCACATCGTCGGGCACCTGCCATTTGGCGATCTTGCCGTCGTAGAAAGCCAGCAGTTCTTCGCGGGTGAGCGTCGCACCTGGCTTCTTCATCACCACCACAATGGGACGCTCATCCCACTTGGGGTGAGGCATGCCGATGCAGGCTGCCATGGCCACACCCGGGTGGGCCATGGCGATGTTTTCCACGTCGATGGAGCTGATCCATTCGCCGCCGGACTTGATCACGTCCTTGCTGCGGTCGGTGATCTGCATGAAGCCATCGGCATCGATGGTGGCCACATCTCCGGTGGGGAACCAGCCCTTGCCGGCCGCGTCGTAGCGCAGCGGGTCGCCGCCCTCGCCTTTGAAGTAGCTCGCAATGATCCACGGGCCACGCACCAGCAGGTCGCCGTAGGCCTTGCCGTCCCAGGGCAACTCCTCACCCAGCTCGTTGACGATTTTCATGTCGACGCCGAACACAGCGCGGCCTTGCTTCAGGCGCACCTTGGTCTGCTCTTCGGGTGGCAGGGCCAGTTGGGCGTTCTTGAGGGTGCACACCGTGCCCAGCGGCGACATCTCGGTCATGCCCCAGGCGTGCAGCACGTCCACGCCGTAGTCGTCGTTGAAAGCCTTGATCATGGCCGGCGGGCAGGCCGAGCCACCGATCACGGTGCGTTTGACGGTGCTGAACTTCAAGCCATTGGCCTGCATGTGGCCCAGCAGCATCTGCCACACGGTGGGCACGCCAGCAGCCATCGTCACCTTCTCGGCTTCCAGCAGCTCGTATATGGACTTGCCGTCCATGGCCGGACCGGGGAACACCAGCTTGCAGCCAGTGGCAGCTGCCGAGTACGGGACGCCCCAGGCGTTGACGTGGAACATGGGCACCACGGGCAGCACGCTGTCGCGCGAGCTGAGGTTGAGCGAGTCGGGTAGAGCGGCACCGAACGCATGCAGCAAGGTGGAGCGGTGCGAATACAGCGCCGCCTTGGGGTTGCCGGTGGTGCCACTGGTGTAGCACATGCTGGAAGCGCTGTTTTCGTCCAGCTCGGGCCAGATGTAGGTGTCGCCCTGTGCGCCCAGCCAGGCCTCGTAGCTGAGCAGGCCAGGCAGGCCGCTGTCGGCGGGCAGTTTGTCGGCATCGCACAGCGCGATCCAGTGCTTGACGCCAGGGCAACGCGCCGCCACCGCTTGCACCAGCGGCAGGAAGCTCATGTCAAAACACAGGGCGCGGTCGTCGGCGTGGTTGATGATCCAGGCCAGCTGATCCGGGTGCAAGCGCGGGTTGAGGGTGTGCAGCACACGCCCAGTGCCGCTGACGCCGAAATACAGCTCCAGGTGGCGGTAGCCGTTCCAGGCCAGCGTGGCCACGCGGTCACCAAAACCCAGGTGGAGGTTGTCCAGCGCGTTGGCGACCTGGCGCGAGCGCCGGGCGATGCCCGCCCAGGTGGTGCGGTGGATGTCGCCCTCGACACGTCGGGAAACGATTTCACCGTTGCCATGGTGGCGTTCGGCGTGAACGATCAGGGAAGAAATCAACAGCGCTTGGCTTTGCATTTGACCCAGCATGGGAGGCTCCTTCAT
>DASUIK010000447.1:0-8583 GCA_036279795.1 Burkholderiaceae bacterium
CGCGAGGAGCTGATGCGCCACGAGGCCGCCGGCATCACCACCAGCGCGTTTCCCAAGGTCATCAAGCTGGGCGGCGTGGACTGCGCGGCCGACTACCTGCACGAGCCGGGTGACGTCCGCGACGGCCTGACGGTGACAGTGCCCTTGTTCGTGCTCAACCAGGTGAGCGAGGAGCGGTGCGAGTGGCTGGTGCCCGGCATGCTCAAGGACAAAATCCAGGCCCTGCTCAAGAGCCTGCATCAGAAGCCGCGCAGCCGCTTCGTGCCATTGCCCGAAAACGCAGCGCGGCTGGCCGAGCTGTTCAGTGCGCCCGAGCGCTGGTGTGTGGGCGGCCTCACCGATGCGCTGCTCAAACAGGTGCGGGCAGAAACCAGCCTGGATGTGAAGCGCGGCGATTTCAAGCTCGACATGCTCCCGCCGCACCTGTTCATGAACCTGCGCGTGGTGGACGAACACGGCCGCCAGTTGGGCCAGGGCCGCAACCTGGGCGCGCTCAAGGCCGAGCTGGGGGCCAAGGCGCGCGGGGCGTTTCAGGCGCTGGCGGGCCTCAAGACCGCCGCACCTGCGCCGCAGGCTGCGGGTCCTGTGGCATCGGCCAAGACGCCGGTGGCGGCCCGTGCCCCCTCCAGCACCCCCGCAGCCGATGGCGCACAACGCCACACCGCCTGGACGTTTGGCGAACTGCCCGAGCTGATGGAAATTCGCAAGGGCGGGCAAACGTTGATCGGCTTTCCGGCCCTGATCGACCAGGGCGACGCCGTCACCATCGAGGTGTTCGATGAACCCGAGGTGGCTGCTGCCAAACACCGCGCCGGCTTGCGTCGCCTGTTTGCGCTGCAGATACGCGACGCGCTGAAGTACCTGGAAAAAAACCTGCCCGATCTGCAAAAGATGGCGGTGGCCTACATGCCGCTGGGCACGCAGGAGGAGTTGCGCGACCAGCTGATCGCGGTGGCGTTGGAGCGTGCCTTTCTGCTGGACCCTTTGCCCACCGACGAGGCGGCTTTCAAGCGCCGCATCGAAGAAGGCCGGGGCCGGCTGACGCTGATCGCCAACGAGGTCTCACGCCTGGCTGCGACGGTGCTGGCCGAGTTCGCCGTGGCCACCCGCAAGATCAAGGACACCAAAAACGCCACCGAGGCGGTGGCAGACGTGCAGCAGCAGCTGCAGCGCCTGTGTGGCAAACGGTTTGTGATGGACACGCCCTGGGCCCAGCTGCAGCACCTGCCGCGCTACCTCAAGGCCATCACCTTGCGGTTGGACAAGTGGCGCGCCGACCCCGCGCGCGATGCCGCCAAGCTGGCGGAGCTGCGTCCGCAGGAGCAGCGTTTTTGGCGCCTGGTGGCCGAGCGCAAGGGCGTGCTGGACCCGCGCATGGTGGAACTGCGCTGGCTGCTGGAGGAGCTGCGGGTGAGCTTTTTCGCGCAGGAGTTGCGCACGCCGCAGCCGGTCAGCGTCAAACGGCTGGAGAAAGTCTGGACTCAGCTGTCAAGCTGAGCACAGCGTCTGGGTATCAGCGCAGGCTGTTGAGTGCCGCCACGCCGGTGGCGGGGAAGTCGGTGAACACGCCGTCCACGCCCAGCTTCATGTAGTAAGCCATTTCTGCCTTGGGGTCCTTGAAGCCGTACCCGCTGGCGTCGTCGCGGAAGGTCCAAGTGTGGACCATCAGCCCGCGCTGGTGCGCGGCTTCCACCACGCCGGTGCTGCCGTCCACGCGGCGGTCGTTGATGTCCACCTTGCCGTCACCGTTGCGGTCCACGCCGTCGTTGACAGTCTTCACCAGATACGGCTTCCAAGGGCCCACGGCATCTGCGTAGGTCTTGATGAAGTCCAGCCCGGCCGGCTTGAGCAGGTCAAGGAAGCTGCGCGCATCGTTGTTGACGACGAAGTCATAAGGCTTGTGGTAGGGCGCCACCAGCGACATGCTTCCGTCGTCCTTCACGTCGTCGGCATCGATCAGTTGCACCAGCTTGATGTTGGTCTTGGTGTTGAGGTACTGCAGGTTGGACACCTCGAAGGACTGGATGAAAACCGGTGCGCTGCCGGTGTTGCCGTAGGCCGCGTGCAAGGTGGCCACCAATTTGTCTTCAAACACGTTGGCGCCAAACCCAGCCTCGGTGGCGTGGAACACCGAGTGCTTGATCTCTGGGTAGATGCCCACGGTGCGGCCGCGTTTGTTGCCTTCGGCCTTGGCCAGCGCAATCACTTCGTCCAGCGTGGGGATGCTGTAGAGGCCGTTGAGCGTTTGGTCGCGGTTGGCGCGTGCCTGCACCGCGCGCAGCGTCTTGATTTCGGCCAGGGTGAAGTCGCTGGCAAAGTAGGCGGTGGTGGCCACGCCGTCCACGTTGCGCGTGGCTTTGCGCGACTCGGGGAACTTGGTGGCGACGTCGGTGGTGCCGTCGAGCATGGGTTCGTGACGGGCGATCATCACGCCGTCCTTGGTCAGCACCAGGTCAGGTTCGATGAAGTCGGCGTTTTGCTCGATGGCCTTGCGGTAGGACTCCAGCGTGTGTTCCGGCAACAGGCCCGAGGCGCCACGGTGGCCGATCACCAGCGGGGCGTCACCGCTGAGGGTGTTGAAGGCGGGGTCGGAGCCGCCACAGGCTTGCAGCAGAGCAAGGCTCGTCAGCGTGGTCAGTGCGAGCGCGAGGCGCGTCGGTCGGAACATGGGGTGTCTCCCGAATCAAAAGCCTGCCCGATTGGCAGGTCTTCCCATTCTGGTGAGACAGGTGACAGGCGCAAGACACGTTCATGTCAGTTATGCGACCGTGTGTCGCCCGGTGATCAGAGTCGGGCCAGCCGCTCCAGCGCGGACACCAGCGTTTCATCCTTTTTGGCGAAGCAGAAGCGCACCACATGCTGGTCGAAGCCGTTGCCGTAGAAGGCCGACAAGGGGATGGCGGCCACGCCGATTTCGCGCGTCAGCCATTGGCAGAAGTCGGCCTCGGGCAGGCTGCGTTCGGGCACGGCCAGCTCGGAGATGTCCACGCACTGGAAGTAGCTGCCTTCGCTGGGCAGCAGCTTGAAGCGCGTTTTGGCCAGGCCGGCGCGGAAGAGGTCGCGCTTGTGCTCGTAGAAGGCCGGCAGGTCCAGGTAGGGGCGGGGGTTGGCCATGTAGGCGGCCAGGGCGTGCTGCACCGGCGTGTTGACCGTGAACACGTTGAACTGGTGCACCTTGCGGAATTCTGCGCTGAGCGCGGCAGGCGCTGCCACGAAGCCCACCTTCCAGCCGGTCACATGGTAGGTCTTGCCGAAGCTGCTGACGATGAAGGCACGCGCGGCCAGGCCGGCGTAGCGCGCGGCGCTTTCGTGCGGTTGGCCATCGAACACCATGTGCTCGTACACCTCGTCACTGATGAGCAACACGTTGGTGGGCGCCAGCAGGTCTTGCAGCTGGAGCATGTCCTCGCGCTTCCACACCGTGGCGCTGGGGTTGTGCGGGGTGTTGACGATGATGGCGCGCGTTTTGGGCGTGATGGCGGCGGCAATCTTGTCGAAGTCGGGGCGGAAGGTGCCGGGCGTGAGCGGCACGCGCACCACCACACCGCCGGCCAGTTCAATGTTGGGCACGTAGCTGTCGTAGCACGGCTCCAGCACGATGACCTCATCGCCGGGGTGCACGATGGACAGGATGCAGGTGATGATGGCCTGCGTAGCACCGGCGGTGACGGTGATCTCGCTGCCGGCGTCGTAGTGGCGGCCGTAGAGGGCTTCAATCTTTTTCGAGATGGCGTCGCGCAGCACCGGCACGCCCGGCATGGGCGGGTACTGGTTGAGGCCGGCTTGCATCGCGCCACTCACCGCGTCCACCAGGGCCGGGTCGCAATTGAAATCGGGGAAGCCTTGACCCAGGTTCACTGCGCCGGTTTCGGTGGCCAAGGCCGACATCACGGTGAAGATGGTGGTGCCCACATTGGGCAGGCGGGATGCAAGCGCAGGGGTGTGGGCGGGCGTGGTCGGTGCGTTCATCGGTCTCGGGTCAATGGTCAGAGGTTGTAGTCATCGGGCGTGCCCAGCATGGCTTTCTGGATCAGGTCGCGCGAGAGGCGGTCGCTCAGCAGTTCAGCGAAGCGCAGCACGAAGTGGCGCAGGTACACGCCGCGCTTGAAGGCCACCCGGGCGATGTTCTGTCCGAACAGCTCGCCCGCCGGACGGGCCACCAGTTCGGGCGATTTTTCTTCGCCGGCCATGGCCATTTCGGCCACGATGCCGACGCCCATGCCCAGCTTCACGTAGGTCTTGATCACGTCCGAGTCGATGGCTTCGAGCACGATGTTGGGCGCGAGCTGGCGCGAGGCAAACGCGCGGTCGATGCGGGTGCGGCCGGTGAAGGACGGGTGGTAGGTGATCAGCGGCACCTTGGCCAGGTCTTCGAGGTGGATGCGTTCCTTGTCCAGCAGTGGGTGACCAAAGGGGAGCACCAGCACGTGTTGCCACTCGTAGCAGGGCAGGGTGACGAGGTCTTCGTACTGAGAGAGCGATTCGGTGGCGATGCCAATCTCGGCCACGTCGGTCATCAGCATCTGCGCCACCTGGTCAGGCGAGCCCTGGTGCAGTTCAATGCCCACCTTGGGGTAGATCTGGCGCAGCTTGGCCACTGGCTGGGGCAGCACATAACGCGCTTGCGTGTGGGTGGTGGCGATGCTGAGCTTGCCGCTGTCCTGCTTGGAGAACTGCTCGCCGATGCGCTTGAGGTTCTGCACCTCGCGCAGGATGACCTCAATGCTTTGCAGCACGTGCTGGCCCGGCTCGGTCACGCGCTTGATGCGTTTGCCGTGGCGCGCAAAAATCTCCACGCCCAGCTCGTCCTCCAGCTCGATGATGGCCTTTGACACGCCGGGTTGCGAGGTGTGCAAGGCCTTGGCCGCCTCGGTGAGGTTGAGGTTGCGGCGCACCGCTTCTTGCACGAAGCGGAACTGGTGCAGGTTCATGCGGCGTCTTCCAGGGCCATGTCGGCCAGCAGCGAGGTCAGGCGATCGTTCTCGCCCGCAGGGCGCATCAGCTCGAAGACCACATTGGGGTGAGCGGCCCGCAGCGAAGCCATGAGGGACGGCAGGTCTTCGCGCGCATGTTTGCCCATGCCAAAAAACAGCGGCAGCACCCGCACCCGGCGCGCCCCTGCGGCCAGCGCCTGGGCCACGGCTTCGGGCAGTTCGGGCGCGCACAGTTCGAGGTAGGCGCACGAGACAAACGTGCCAGGTGCGCGTTGTGCGATGCGAGCGGCAACGGCTTCCACCGGCGCGCGCCACAAGGGGTCGCGCGATCCGTGGGCAAACACGATGACGGCGAGGTCGTTGTGGTTCATCGTCTCAACACCAGCCAGCCAAAGGCGCCCAGTGACATCAGTGAATAAATCATGGCAGGTGCAGCGGCCGCCAGCCAGGGTTGCCATTGGTTGATGTTGCCGACATAGCCAAACACGTTGTTCAGCAAAAAGAAGCTGATGCCCGTCATCACGCCGCCGAACACATACCCAGCAATGCTGCCCGAACGGAAATGCAGGTAGGCGAAGGGCAGGGCGAGCACAACCATCACCAGACAGCTCAGCGGATAAAACACCTTGCGCCAGAACTCGATCTCGTGCTTTTGCGCCGTCTGCCCATTGGACTCCAGGTGCTGAATGTAGGCGTAGAGGTCTGCGGTGCGCATGCGGTCGGGGTTGAGCAGGGCTACCGACACCATTTCCGTCGTCAACTCGGTGGGCCAGCGGTAATCGCGCCGGTTCTCCTGCAGCAACGACACTGCCCCCGCCCCGACGTTGAACTCGCGGCGCACCACCTGCTTCAGGTGCCAGGCCCCATCGTCGCCAATCTGGCCGGACTCAGCCGACACTGCCGACACCAGGAAACCCCGGTTGTCCATCTCAAAGATACGCACGTCGCGCAGGGCGCCCAGCGCTGTCACCGACCCCACATTCACCGAGTAGCTGCTGTAGCTCTGTCGCTCCTTGAGCCAGGCACCGGTTTGCCCGAGGTTGATGCGGCCCTGGAAACGGGCCTTGAGCATTTGGGCGCTGCGGTCGGCCAGTGGGGCCAGGTAGTCGCCCACCGCAAAGGTGAGCAGCACGAAAATCAGGCCAAGGCCCAGCAGCGAGCGCAGCGCCCGCCAGGGGCCGAGGCCGCTGGTGCGCAGGATGGTGAATTCGGAGCTTTGCGCCAGGCGTGCCATCACGAACACGGCGCCAATCAGCACCGCGATGGGCAGCAACTCGTAGGTGCGGTTGGGCACCATCAAAAGCACGTACAGCAAGGCGTGGCGCAACTCGTAGGTCGCGCCGTCGCCCAGGGCCGAAGCCTTGCCCAGGGAGGGCAGCTCGTCCACCACGTCAAAGAAGAAGAACAGCGAGAGGAAGGCAAGCAGCACGTAGGCCACGGCGGTGAAGGTCTCACCGTAGATCAGGCGGCGTATGGTACTCATGCAGCGCTTTCCTTGGTGTGGTGGCTGGACGGCAGCAGATCGCGCCACGACCAGTTGTGGTGCCGCTTGAGCAACCATGCCAGAGCCACCAGCAGCACCGAGCCGTGCAAGCCCAGCATCACTTGCCAGAACCCCAGGCGGCCACTGGCCAGCCAGCTCTGGCTGAGGTTGAGCAGGTTGTAGTACACGACGAAGGCGAACAGCACAAAGGCAAGGTTGCCACCGCGCCCGGCGCGCGGGTTGGCTGAAGACACGCTGACCGCAATGAGCACGAAATTGAAAGCGGTGATGAGCATCCCGATGCGCCACACCAGTTCACCCAGTTGAACCTGGTTGGGGTCTTTCAGCAGCGCCCAGGTGGGCAAGGCCTTCACACCCCGGTCTGAGCCGATCAGCGGGTGCTCTTCGCCGATCTGGATGCCGTATTCCTCGAACTCGCTCACCCGCACCGGCGCCTGCGAGCCCGCCGGTGGCACGTCCAGCCGTTGCCCGCTGCTGAGCAGCAGCATTTGGCGGCCATCCACCCGCTCGACGCGGCCTGAGCGCGCCGAGGTGATGCTCTGGCTGCCATCGGCTTCCTGGTTGGAAATGAACACGTTGCGGCCATCGGCGGTGCCGGGGCTGTCCTTGTCGATGAAGAACACCCGGCGTCCGTCGGACGAGGACTGGAACTGGCCGGGTGCGACGCGCTGCAGGTCGCTGCGCTGCTCAAAGCGGTCACGCAGCAGGTCGATTTGTTCGTTCGCCCAGGGCCACACCGCCATCACGAGAACGCCCACGGCCAGCAAAATGGGCCAGGCAAAACGAAACACCGGCGTGAGGAACCCCATCAGGCCACGTCCGCCGCTGTACCAGATCACCATTTCGCTGTCGCTGTGCATGCGCGAGAGGGTGGAGACGATGGCGATGAACAGCGCAATGGTCAGCAGGGTGGGCAGCCGGCCCAGCACCGTGTAACCCAGCACGATCATCACCTCCTCGGGGTTCACGCTGCCCTTGGACGCCAGGCCCAGCGTGCGGATCAGCAGCATGGTGATCACGATGGTGAACAACACCACCAGGGTGGCGCCGAAACTGCGTGCCAGCTCCTTGCGAATGGAAGAATGAAATAACATCGTGGAATATCGAACGGTGCCCAATTATGAACTTTGAACTCAAGTCCCTGACGCTGCCCCAGGCGGCCGCGACCCCATGTGACGCACTCGTCGTGCTTTGGCCCGAACAACCGGTAGCCGGCGCGGGCACCGGCCCCCTGGCCGAGCTGGCGCAACGCGAAGCGGCAGGCGCCCATTGGGAGGCGGGCGTGGCCAAGCTCTGGGCCAGCCAGGGCTTGGCGGTGGCCAAGGCCAGCCGGCTGGTGCTGGTGCGTGCAGGCGACGGCTCGCCTGAGAGCGTGCGCAAGGCCGTGGCGGCGGCCATGGGCTCGCTCAAGGCGCCGGGCGTGAAGAAGGTGGTGCTGTGTCTGTCGGCTGTGCCGTTCAAGGCCGGTGTGATGCAGGCAGCGCTGACCGCAGCAGCTGAGGCGACTTACGTTTACACCACCACCAAGTCCAAGGTCACAGGGCGTGCACTGCAGCAGCTTCAGGTGGGCGTGCTCAGCAGCGCCGAGGCGCAGGCCGAATTCAAGCAGGCCAAAGCCGTTGTGCAGGGCATCGAACTGGCCAAGGAATGGGCCAACCGCCCTGGCAACCACGCCACGCCGACCATGCTGGCCGAAGTGGCCCGCAAGTTGGGCAAGTCGCCGCACATCAAGACCGAGGTGCTGGGGCCGCGTGAGGTGGCCAAGCTGGGCATGGGGGCCTTCATGGCCGTTGCCCAGGGGTCGGAACAGCCCTTGCGTTTCATCGTCATGCACTACCAGGGCGCGGCCAAAACGCAGGCGCCGGTGGTGCTGGTGGGCAAGGGCATCACCTTCGACACCGGAGGCATCTCGCTCAAACCCGCGCCTGAAATGGACGAGATGAAATTTGACATGGGGGGCGCTGCCAGCGTGTTGGGCGTGTTCGCAGCCCTGGCCGAGGCACAACCGGCGGTCAACGTGGTCGGGCTCATCCCCAGCTGCGAAAACATGCCCGATGGGCGGGCCGTCAAGCCGGGCGATGTGGTCACCAGCATGAGCGGGCAGACCATCGAAATCTTGAACACCGATGCCGAAGGCCGCCTGAT
>DASUIK010000448.1:0-4788 GCA_036279795.1 Burkholderiaceae bacterium
CGTGTCATGAAACTGCGTGTGGGTGAAGGCTGGGATGTGCATGCCCTTGTGCCGGGGCGTCGGCTGGTGCTGGGTGGCATCGAGATTCCGCACAGCGCCGGTTTGCTGGGTCATTCGGATGCCGACGCCTTGTTGCACGCCATCACCGACGCGCTGCTGGGCGCGGCCGGCCTGGGCGACATCGGCAGCCACTTTCCCGACACCGACCCAAAGTTCAAAGGCGCCGATTCGGCCGTGCTGCTGGCCGAAGCCCTGCGCGCCGTGCAGGCCGCAGGCTGGCAACTCGTCAACGTGGACAGCACCGTGATCGCCCAGGCGCCGCGCCTGGCGCCGCACCGCCAGGCCATGCGCCAGCGCGTGGCGGCGGTGCTGGGGCTGGCGCCCGATGCGGTGAACATCAAGGCCAAGACGGCCGAGAAACTGGGGCCCGTGGGCCAGGGCCTGGCGATAGAGGCGCGGGCGGTGGTCCTGCTTCAGGCGTAGCCCCGCAAGTGGTCAGGCGAAGGTTTCGCCGCCGGGCCGCCCCCAGGCGAAACAGCCCCCTCGGGGGGGCAGCGACCCGCGCAGCGGCGGAGCGTGGGGGCCTCGATTCAGGCGCGCTGAAGTTTGATGTGTGCGGCCAGGCCGCCCGTGCCGGTGTTGGCCAGCGCAAACTCGCCGCCCATGCGGGCGATGGTTTTCTCCACGATGGCCAGGCCCAGGCCGGCGCCAGATGCCGACGTGCGTGCGGTGTCGCCTCGGAAAAAAGGCTGCGTCAAACGGGTGAGCTGCTCGGCGTCCACGCCGGGGCCCCGGTCGCGGAACTTGATCAGCACGGTTTTGTCCTTGATGCGAGCGCCGATTTCCACCTCGGCCTTGTCGGTGCCCGGCGTGCGGCCGTAGCGAATGGCGTTTTCGAGCAGGTTGGCGAACACGCGTTGCAGTTCCACCGCGTCGCCGATCACCATCATTTCGTCGGGCAGGTCGAGCTTGACGCTGAGGTGCTCGTTGTGCTCCAGCGAAAACACCGCCGCGTCCACCGCTGCGTTGAGGCTGATGCGGGTGGTGCTCAGGTGGTCGGCACGGGCGTAGTCGAGGAATTTGTCGATGATGGCGTTGACCTGTTCGATGTCGGCCGCCATGTGGGTTTTGGCCTGCTCGTCGGCCACGCTCATCTCGGTTTCCAGGCGCAGGCGCGCCAGGGGCGTGCGCAGGTCGTGTGAGATGCCGGCCAGCATCAGGGCGCGCTCTTGCTCCACCTTGCTCAGCCGCTGTGCCATGCGGTTGAAGCCGATGTTGACCTCGCGGATTTCGCTGGTGGCCACGCCTTCGTCAAGGTGGCTGGCACCGAAGTCGCCTTCGCGCACGCGGCTGGCCGCGAACGAGAGGTTTTTCAGCGGTCGGTTGATGAGCCGCGCGATCAGCGCCGCGCCGGCCAGCGACAGCAGCACCGCAATCGACAGCCACACGAGCCACGTGGTGCCAGCCACCACCGTGATACGTGCTGGATCGGCCTGCAGCCAGTAGCGGTCGGCGTCGATGTTGAAGCCCACCCAGAGCCCCTCGCTGCCATTGACTTCGCGTGCCACCAGGGTGCCGGGGCCCATGCGTTTGGTCAGCTCCTCGCTCACACGGCGTGAGAGTGCGTCCTGGTCGTAGGGTTTGAATTGGTCCTTGGGTTCGCGGGGCAGCACCTTCACGCCTTCTTCGTCGGCCAGGGTCTTGACCAGGGCCACCCGGCCGATCGCATCGGCGTTCTTGAGCGCGGCCCGGCTCAGGTTCACCAGCGAGCCCAACTGCTGTGCGCTCTGCAACGTGCGCGGCTCGAACTCCAGCGCGCGGAAAGTCTGCAGCCAGGCCAGGATACAGCCCAGCAGCAGGATGGACAGGAAAAAGAAGGTGCGCCAGAACAGGCTGATGCCGTGGGGCCGTGGCATCTCCAGCGGGGCGACCACCGAGTCGGGGCCGCGGTCGGTGTGTGGCTTGGGGTGGGCCATGGCGCGCTCCTGCGGGAATCAGGCTTGTTCGTCAGGCACGAACACGTAGCCCACGCCCCACACGGTCTGCAGGTAACGGGGCGCGGCGGCGTCCGCTTCGATGAGTTTGCGCAGGCGGGACATTTGCACGTCCAGGCTGCGGTCGAAGGGTTCGAATTCGCGGCCACGGGCGAGCTGGGCCAGCTTCTCGCGCGACAGCGGTTGGCGGGGGTGCCGCACCAAGGCCTTGAGCATGGCGAACTCGCCGGTGGTCAGCGGCACGTCTTCGCCGTTCTTGCGCAAGGTGCGTTGGCCAAGGTCGAACTCAAAGGGGCCGAACTTGACCAGTTGCTGGTCCAGCGAGGGCGCCCCGGGCACCTCGGGCGGTGGGCGGCGGCGCAACACGGCGTGGATGCGGGCCAACAACTCCCGTGGGTTGAAGGGTTTGCCCAGGTAGTCGTCGGCCCCCACCTCCAGGCCCACGATGCGGTCCACGTCCTCGCTTTTGGCGGTGAGCATGATGATGGGGGTGCGGTCGTTGGCGGCACGCAGGCGGCGGCAAATGCTCAGGCCGTCTTCGCCCGGCATCATCAGGTCCAGCACGATCAGGTCCACCGAGTCGCGCAGCAGCAGGCGGTTGAGAGCGCGGCCGTCTTCGGCCACGGTGACTTCAAAGCCTTCTTGTGAGAGGTAGCGCCGCAGCAGGTCGCGGATGCGGGCGTCGTCGTCTACGACCACAACTTTGTTGGGGCGGTGGGCGGTTTGTGCGCTCATGATGGGCTCCTTCATTTGTAACAAAAGCGATTCTGACAGCGCTAAGTGATTGTCACGGCTTATTTTTCAATTTTGTTTCCAACGCTTACACATGTTGCGGCGCGTGGCATTCAGGGCCTTTTTGCGTGCGCTGCGCTTCATCTCAGCCGCGTATGCTGGCGGCCGTTGCAACAACAGAATCGATGGGAACGTCATGAAAAAATTTCAAGCGCACCGGGTGTGGATGGGCGGGGCTCTGCTGGCTTGCACACTGGCTGCACAGGCCCATGACAGCCCGCCGGTGCCCTCCAACGTGGTGCAACTCAGTGCCACAGGCCAGGTGGAGGTGGCGCAGGACATGCTGACCATGCGCCTGAGCACGCGGCGCGAGGCGACCGACGCCAACACGGTGCAAAACCAGCTCAAGGTGGCGTTGGAGCAGGCCCTGGCCATCGCCCGACCTCAGGCACGTGCGGGCGCCATGGAGGTACGCACGGGGGGATTTGGCCTCACGCCGCGTTACGGGCGCGACGGCCAGATCAACGGCTGGCAGGGCACCGCAGAGCTGCTGCTGGAAGGCACCGACATCCCGCGCGTCACCGCCACCGCAGGGCAGATCCAGTCGCTCACCGTGTCACAGGCTTACTTCGGTTTGAGCCGCGAGGCCACCTTGAAGCTGGAAACCGAGGCCCAGGCCCAGGGCATCGAGCGTTTCAAGCGCAAGGCCGATGAGGTCAGCAAGGCCTTTGGCTTCAGTGGTTACACCGTGCGCGAGGTGTCGGTGAGTTCGGCTGATCAGCCTATCTACCGGCCCGCTCCGCGCGCCATGGCCATGGAATTGAAGGCCGCTGCGGCCGATGCGCCGGTGCCGGTGGAAGCAGGGAAGACCGCCGTGACCGTGATGGTCAACGGCGCCATTCAGATGAAGTGAGTGGCGGGGGCTGGGCGGGCTTTACTGAGCCGTCCAGCCGCCGTCCATGTTCCAGGCCACGCCGCGGATGTTGTTGCCGGCGGCCGAGCAGAAAAACGCTGCGAGTTCGCCCAACTCTTCGGGAGTGGTGAATTGCATGGACGGCTCTTTTTCGCCCAGCAGTTGTTTCTTCGCGTCTTCGTTGCTCAGGCCCAGGGCTGACGCCTTGGCATCCACCTGTTTTTGCACCAGGGGCGTGAGCACCCAGCCCGGACAGATGGCGTTGCAGGTCACGCCCGAGGTGGCGGTTTCCAGCGCCGTCACCTTGGTCAG
This sequence comes from Burkholderiaceae bacterium, assembly GCA_036279795.1. Taxonomy (GTDB): domain Bacteria; phylum Pseudomonadota; class Gammaproteobacteria; order Burkholderiales; family Burkholderiaceae_C; genus Hydrogenophaga. Next base: position 3,952 of record DASUIK010000448.1, read on the forward strand.
GCCCACGATGCCGTGTTTGGCCGCCACGTAGGCCGACTTTTCTGCCGAACCCACCAGCCCGTGCACCGACGCCACGTTGATGATGCGGCCCCAATTGGCCTTGAGCATGGCCGGCAAGGCCAAGCGGGTGGTGTGGAAGGCACTGGTCAGGTTGATGGCGATGATGGCGTCCCAGCGCTCCACGGGGAAGTTCTGCACCTTGGCCACGTGCTGGATGCCGGCGTTGTTCACCAGAATGTCCACCTGCCCGAACTGTGCTGCGGCAGCGGCCATCATGGCCTCGATCTCGGCCGGTTTGCTCATGTCGGCGCCGTGGTAGCCCACTTTCACGCCGAGGGCGGCGACTTCGCGCTGTGCGCCTTCCACATCGCCAAAGCCGTTGAGCATGATGTTGGCGCCCTGGCGCGCCAGGGCCTTGGCGATGCCCAGCCCGATTCCGCTGGTGGAGCCGGTGACGAGGGCGGTCTTGTTGGCAAGCATTCGGGTTCTCCAATTCCATTACGATCGAATCACAACACAAGCGCAGGCCCGCCGCATCGGCGGGTGCTGCGTTGCACCAACTTGATTATCTCCGCCGCCCACCACGGCCTGTTGCCGCCATGTCCGAACCGACACTGAAATTGCTTGACATGCCGACCCTGGCCGCGGCGGGCGGTGGCACGCGGCGGCTCGCTTACTGGGACTGGCAGGGGCCAAGCACGGTTGATGCCAGCCACGTGGTGGTGTGTGTGCACGGCCTGAGCCGCCAGGGGCGCGATTTCGACACCCTGGCGCGGGCGCTGTCGCCCCAGGTGCGGGTGCTGGCCGTGGACGTGTGTGGCCGTGGCCGCAGCGACT
>DASUIK010000449.1:0-2055 GCA_036279795.1 Burkholderiaceae bacterium
GCCAGCGGTTGCGCAAGGCAATGGCCACAGCGCGTTTGGCACCGGCTTGGCCGATGATGTGGCGGTCGAGTTCGGAAACAATCTCTTGGGGCGTCATGGCGCTCACGAAAGTACCTCGATCGTGTGGTTCATGTTGGTGTAAATGCAGAGTTCGCCGGCCACTTTCAAGGACTCGCGCACGACCTGCTCGGCGCTGAGTTCGGTGTGGTCGATCAGGGCCTTGGCGGCCGACTGGGCGTAGGCGCCGCCCGAGCCAATGGCCACAATGCCATGTTCGGGCTCCAGCACGTCGCCGTTGCCGGTGATGATGAGGCTGGCGCTCTTGTCGGCCACGGCCAGCATGGCCTCCAGACGGCGCAGCACGCGGTCGGTGCGCCAGTCCTTGGTCAGCTCGATGGCCGCGCGCACCAGGTGGCCCTGGTGTTTTTCGAGCTTGGCCTCGAAACGCTCAAACAGCGTGAAGGCGTCGGCCGTGGCGCCGGCAAAACCGGCCAGCACCTGGTCGCGGTAGAGCTTGCGCACCTTGCGTGCCGTGCCCTTGACGACGATGTGGCCCAGCGTGACTTGGCCGTCGCCGCCGATGGCGACCTGCACACCAGCGGGCGTCTGGCGGCGCACGCAGACGATGGTGGTTCCGTGAAACGATTCCATGTGACAACTTCCATTGCGGGCCCGGCCTGGTGCCGGGCGGAGGGAAGACTATACGCGCGAGCGAGGCAGCACGCGGGCCACGTCGGCGATGCCAACGATGTGGAAAAAGGCGGCCAACAAGCCGTGAACGTTCTGCAGTTCAACCTGGCGCCCACCGTCCTTGAGCGCCACCGCCCATTGCAGCAAGGCCCCCGCCGCAACAAAGTCGGTGCGGGTCACTGCCGAACAGTCCACGCCCACGGCGCCCTGCCCCGTGCCGGGCTGGGCAATGGCGTTGAGGGCGCGGGTGACATCGCCCTGCAGCGCGCCGGTGAGGCTGCCGGTGGGCGCCAGCGACGGCAGAGCCGCCCGCGGACGCAAAGCGTGGGCGCTGGCCGGCACCTGGTCAAGCAGCTGCAAGCGGCAGCGTGGTTGGCCCCAGTCCGGCGGGGTCACGCCGTAGGTGACGCAGTAATCGAGCGCGGCGAGGTCGAACTCGTCCGCGCGCCCCATCAGGCGCAGGCTGGCCAGGCGCAGTTGCCACCAGACAGGATGGTTCTCGCGCCGCCCTGACGGGGTGCTGGCGCGCAGGCTGCGGCGCAGGTTGGTGGTGCCCACAAAAACAATCGCAACGTCCTCTTCGGCCCAACGCTCGAACAATGTCAGCAGGCGCTGAGCGGCCGCTGGCTCGGCGGACGCGAGTGCACCCCAGTCCAGCACCAGGTGGGTCGCGCTGACGTCGGCATCGGCCTCCAGCCGGGCCACCGACGCCACGTCGAGCAGGGCCGGGCAAGTCCACACCACGGGCGCACCGGCACCGGCCGCCGCCTCGTCCGTCGGCTCGGCCGCCGCTGGGGTTTTGTCGCCAATGGCGCTCCAGGACACCACCGGGTCCCCGTGCTGGCGTGCCCACTCCGCCACGTGCAGCTCAAACGACTCGCGGCGACCCGTGGCCCGGAAAAAATCCAGCAACAGGGCACGCAAATCGGCCGCCACCGCGCTTTGACCGGCGTGGGCCACGGCCTGGCCCAGGTGGCGCTCGGTACCGGCGTCGTCGCTGTTGGCAAAACGCACCGCCGCCTCCTCCACGCCCGCCACCTGCAAGCAGGCGGCCAATTGCCAACCGGTGTCATCAGCGGCCGAGGCAATACCCTCTCGCAAGGGCTGGGGGGTGGTCTCATCGCCAAAGGCCACCGGCAGGCTGTGCGGCGCCTGGCTGGCCGCACCGCCCCGGGTGTTTGTGCCTGGCAGCGGCCAATGGGTTTCGGCGGCGGGCTGGGTGTGGGGCTGCGAGGACGTGGTGACGCCGTCCTGTGTGGTGCCCCAGGTGTTTCCGGTCTGGTACAGCCTGGCCTGCAAATGGGTCGCCCCTTCGCCCAGGGGGGAGATGTCGGTCGGTGGTGCCTGCAGGCGCTGGGAACTGCG
>DASUIK010000450.1:0-8001 GCA_036279795.1 Burkholderiaceae bacterium
TCGTTGGGTGAGTGGAAGTTGGTGATGCCCTTGGCCGAGTCCACCATGGCCAACTCGGGGCGGTGCTCGTGGCAGGCATGCAGGTCGCGCTTGATCTCGTCCTGCTTGCTTTGCGGCAGGGTGGCGATCTTGTTGTAGAGATCGACCATGCCGTTGTTGACGTTGATGCCCAGTTCGTCGAACAGCTTGCCGTGTTTCTCGAACGCTTCCTTGTAGAAGATGCGCACGCAGTGGCCGAACACGATGGGGTGGGACACCTTCATCATGGTCGCCTTGACATGCAGCGAGAACATCACGCCGGTCTTGCGGGCGTCCTCAATCTCCTTCTCATAGAAGGCCAGCAAAGCCTTCTTGCTCATGAACATCGAGTCGATGACCTCGCGGTCCAGCAGCGACACCTTCTGCTTGAGCACGATGGTCTTCCCGCTCTTGGTGATCAGCTCCATCTTGACGTCGCGGGCGCGGTCCAGGGTCATGGACTTTTCGCCGTGGTAGAAGTCGCCGGCGTGCATGTGCGAAACGTGCGAACGCGACGCCTGGCTCCACTCGGCCATGCTGTGCGGGTTCTTGCGCGCGTATTCCTTCACTGCCTTGGGCGCGCGGCGGTCGGAGTTGCCTTCGCGCAGGACCGGGTTGACCGCCGAGCCAATGCACTTGTTGTAGCGCGCGCGGATGTCCTTTTCCTTGTCGTCCTTTGGGTTCTCGGGGAAATCGGGAATGGCGTAGCCCTTGGCCTGCAATTCCTTGATGGCGGACATCAGCTGTGCCACCGAGGCACTGATGTTGGGCAGCTTGATGATGTTGGCGTGGGACTTGAGCGTGAGCTTGCCCAGCTCGGCCAGGTTATCAGGCGCACGCTGCTCTTCGCTCAGGTACTCGGGGAATTGACCCAGTATGCGGCCAGCCACCGAGATGTCGCTGGTCTCCACGTTCACGCCTGCAGGCGCGGTAAAGGTGCGGATGACCGGGAGGAAGGCGCTGGTCGCCAGCAGCGGCGCTTCGTCGGTCAGGGTGTAGATGATGGTGGATTGCTGGGAACTCATCTCGGTTGTCCTGATGTGGTTGTGAGAAAAAAACCACCGGCCCAGGGGGCGGCCGGTCCAAACGTCTGACAGTGCCCGATTTTGCTTTCTACGCTCTGACCCGCCACCGGTTTTTCCCCTGGTTTTCCCGCCATGCAAAATTCTTTCTCAAAATTTGGCGGATTTTTGACGCAGCGCAGGCCTGTGGCGGTACAGCGGGCACAAAAAAAGCCCGGCACATGACCGGGCTGCTGGCGTGCCGCTAAGGGCAGGCTTCAGGCGAAGTTGGCTTCGGCGAAAGACCAGTTGACCAGCTTGTCGAGGAAGGTCTCGACGAACTTCGGACGCAGGTTGCGGTAGTCGATGTAGTAGGCGTGCTCCCACACGTCCACGGTCAGCAGGGCCTTGTCGGCGGTGGTCAGCGGCGTACCGGCGGCACCGGTGTTGACGATATCCACCGAACCGTCCGCCTTCTTGACCAGCCAGGTCCAGCCGGAACCGAAGTTGCCCACGGCGCTCTTGACGAAGGCTTCCTTGAAGGCAGCGTAGCTGCCCCACTTGGCGTTGATGGCAGCGGCCAGGGCGCCGGTGGGTTCACCGCCACCGTTGGGCTTCATGCAGTTCCAGAAGAAGGTGTGGTTCCAAATCTGGGCAGCGTTGTTGTAAATGCCGCCGCTGGAGGTCTTGACGATCTCTTCCAGGGTCTTGCTCTCGAACTCGGTGCCTTTTTGCAGGTTGTTCAGGTTGACCACGTAGGCGTTGTGGTGCTTGCCATGGTGGAACTCCAGGGTTTCCTTGGAGTAGTGCGGGGCCAGAGCGTCAATCGCGTAGGGCAGCGCGGGCAGGGTGTGTTCCATCAGGTGATCCTCTCGTGTTGTGGTGGTCAGAAAATCCGCATTGTAGGCAGAGCGGATGACCTCAGTGCCCTGTGGTCAATCGCTCCACCGTCAGATCAAGTCCACCATCCGCCAGCACCGCGCGCACCGACTGCCCAGGCTGGGCCTGGGTCACTTGCGTGATCGGACGCCCTTCCTCGTCGGTGAGCCAGGCATACCCCCGTTGCAAGACCAACGCAGGGTCGAGGAGTGCCAGCGATTGACCGGCATGGTCCACCCGCTGTCGCTGGCCAGTCAGGTGCCGCGTCACGCTGGGGGACAGCCGCTCAGCCAAACCCTGCAGGCCCAGCCGTCGGCGTTCAAGCCCCAGTTGGACAGCATGGCCCAGTCTGGCTTGCAAGGCCTGCAAATGGCGCTGGCCCTGCGTCAGGCGGCCGGAGGGGCGGCCCAGGCGCGCGCCCAGGCGATCGAGCTGCTGCGCCCGCAGGTCCAGGCCGTCGTGGGCGGCGCGCTGCAAGCGCTCGTCCAGCCAGTCAAGTGTGGCCAACAGATCGGCGCGCGCCGGTGCACACAACTCGGCGGCAGCGGTGGGCGTGGGCGCCCGCAAATCGGCAGCGAAGTCGCACAGGGTGAAATCGGTTTCGTGGCCGACGCCACACACCACCGGCATGGGTGCACGGGTCAGGGTGCGCACCACAGTCGGATCGTTGAAGGCCCAGAGGTCTTCCAGCGAACCACCGCCACGCACCAGCAACAGCACGGCCGGCGCGCCGGTGGCGCGGTGCTGCGCAAACGCCGCATCAAGCGCCGCACACAACTCGCCCGGTGCCTGAACACCCTGCACCGAAGCAGGGAACAGCGTCACCGGCAGGTGGGGGACCCGCCGGGCCAAGGCCGTGGCCACGTCGCGAAGAGCCGCCGCCCCCAGCGAGGTGACCACGCCGATGGACGTGGGCAGCGGTGGCAAGGGGCGTTTGCGGGCCGGATCAAAACAACCTTCGGCCTCCAACTGCGCCTTGAGCCGCAGGAACTGCTCAAACAGGGCGCCCTGGCCCGCCCGGCGCAGGCCTTCGACGATGAATTGCAGGTCACCGCGCGGGCCATAGACGTCCAGCCGGCCCTGCACCTCCACCAGATCGCCCTCCACCGGGCTGAAATCCAGCCCTTGGGCCGCCCGGCGGAACATGGCGCAGCGGATTTGGCCCTGCGCGTCTTTGAGTGAAAAGTAGCAATGGCCGCTGGCCGCGCGCGAGAAGCCGGAGATCTCACCCCGCACAGCGGCCGGATTGAATCGCGCCTGCAAGGTGTCCGCAATGGCACGCACGAGCGCGCCAACCGCCCAGACGCGGGCTCCGCCCGCTGGGTTTTCCGCACGAAAGCCTTCAACCATGCGGCCTCCGGGGCCAAAGCTGTCCACACACGGCGCAGTTGCTCAATCGCACGCCGCCACGGCACGGATGCACAGACTGTGTATGCCAAGGTGTTGATTTCAAAGCGTTTTCCACTGCCAACAAAACGTTCAATGTGATCGAGGCCGCGCAAAATCAGGGCTGGCGGGCCGCCGGGGATCAGTTCTTCACAAAGTTATCCACAGAAACGGTGGATGACGGGAGGGTGTGACAAAGATGGAGTAGAAGACCGCTGCCACGGCGCCGGTGCCCCTGCAGCGAGGGCCGTGGGGTGGGCCATAATCGCTGACATTCCTGCTTGCCCGCACTCTTTGGAGCCCGCATTGCTGAACATCATACAAGCCGCCGGCTGGCCCATCTGGCCTCTGATCGCCTGCTCCGTGCTGGGCCTGGCACTGGTCATTGAACGTTTCCTCTCGCTCAAAACCGCCAAGATCGCGCCCGCCAAATTGCTGGACGAAGCCATCATGGTGTCGCGCAATGGTCTGCCGGGCGCGGAGGTGGTGAACCAGCTGGAACAGAATTCGCTGCTGGGCGAGGTACTGGCCAGCGGCTTTCGTGCCTTGCAAGGCAATCCCCGCCTGAGCGAGGATGACTTGCGCGCCCTCATGGAAAGTGCCGGCCGCCAGGCCGCTGCCAAGTTACAGCGCTACCTCGGGGCGCTGGCCACCATCGCGTCGGCAGCACCGTTGCTGGGTTTGCTGGGCACAGTGATCGGCATGATCGAGATTTTCGGCTCGCAGGGGGCAGATGGGGGCCTCGTGCCGGGCGGTGGCAACCCCGCGCAGTTGGCGCACGGCATCTCGATCGCGCTCTACAACACCGCCTTCGGCCTCATCGTCGCCATCCCTGCGCTGATTTTCTGGCGCTACTTCCGCGCCCGTGTGGACGCCTACCTGCTGCAGTTCGAACTGGCGGCCGAGGCCCTGGTGCGGCACCTGCTGGGGCTGCGGAGGCCCGGATGAACTTCCGCCCGCAAAGCCGTCACGGCAACGATGAGCCCGAGATCAACCTGATCCCCTTCATCGACGTTTTGTTGGTCGTTCTCATTTTCCTGATGCTGACTACCACCTACAGCAAGTTCACCGAACTGCAGGTGCGCCTGCCGGTGGCCGACGCCGAGGCGCCGCGCCAGCAGCCCCGTGAAATTGTGGTGGCCGTTGCTCGGGACGGTCGCTACGCGGTGGACCGCAAAGGGCTGGACAACGGCAGCGTGGAATCGCTGGCCTCGGCCCTGACCACGGCCGCCAATGGCCGCAACGACACGGTGGTCATCGTCAGCGCGGACGCCGCCGCCAGCCATCAATCGGTCATCAACGTGATGGATGCCGCGCGGCGCAGCGGCCTGGCCCAAATCACCTTCGCCACCCAGGGCACGGCCACCGGCCGCTGAAGCCCCTCGTCCGTGAGCGCCGCCACCGAAAGCGCGTTGCGTCAGGCTTGGCTGGCGCGCGGCCCGCTGGCCCGGCTGCTCTACCCCGCCAGCCTGCTTTACAGAAGCTTGGTGGCCGTCCGCCGGCGTTTGTACGCCTGGGGCTGGAAGCGGGCCACCCGCCTGCCGGTGCCCGTGGTGGTGGTGGGCAACGTGGTGGTGGGCGGCGCGGGCAAAACGCCTGCCACCATCGCCAGCGTGCGCCATTTGATCGCCCAAGGTTGGCACCCCGGCGTGGTGTCGCGTGGCCATGGGCGGCGCGGCACCCAGGCCATGGCTGTGCGCCCGGACAGCCCGCCAAGCGGCTGTGGCGACGAGCCGCTGCTGATCCAGCGTGCCACCGGCGTGCCGGTGTTCGTGGGGCGGCAGCGCGCGGCCGCCGCCCAAGCCTTGTTGCGAGCCCATCCAACCGTGGATGTGATCGTCTGCGACGATGGTTTGCAGCACCTGGCCCTGGCGCGCGATCTGGAGATCGTGGTGTTTGACGACCGTGGCCTGGGCAACGGCTGGTGCCTGCCGGCAGGCCTATTGCGCGAGCCGTGGCCGCGCCAAAGCACTATGCCAGGCCTCGTGCTGCACCAGCAGCGGCAGCACACACCGCCTTTTTGCCCCGGCTTCGTGGCCCACCGGGCACTTTCAAGCAACGGGGTGGACGCATCGGGCGCCAGCACACCGCTGGCAGATCTCGCCGCCAGCCAGGCACCTGTGATCGCGCTCGCCGGCATCGCCCGGCCGGAGGTGTTTTTCGACATGCTCGTCGAAGCGGGCCTACAACTGGCCGATACATGGCCCCTGCCCGACCACGCAGACCTCGCCACCCTGTGGCCCGAGCTGCAAGCGCAATGCCCAGCGGGTGCCACCGTGTTGGGCACCGAAAAAGACGCCGTCAAACTGTGGCCACTGCTGGACAAAACAGCACCGCGCGTGCTGGCCGTGCCGCTGGTGCTGACCCCGGAGCCGGCGTTTTTTGACGCTTTGGACGCCCGGCTATCATCCCACCATGGACCCCAAACTCCTTGAACTGCTGGTGTGCCCCGTGACCAAGGGCCCGCTCACCTACGACCGCGACAAACAGGAGCTGGTTTCGCGCAGTGCGCGCCTGGCCTACCCGGTGCGCGACGGCATCCCCATCCTGCTGGAAAACGAAGCCCGCACCCTGACCGACGAGGAGCTGGCGGCGTGAGCTTCACGGTGCTGATCCCGGCCCGCCTGGCCTCGACCCGCCTGCCCAACAAACCCCTGGCCGACATCGCCGGCCTGCCCATGGTGGTGCACGTGGCGCGCCGCGCGGCGCGCTCGCAGGCCAGCCAGGTGGTGGTGGCCACCGACAGCCAAGCCGTGCTCGACGCCTGCGCCCAACACGGCGTGCGTGCGCTGCTGACCCGTGTCGACCACCCCAGCGGCAGCGACCGCCTGGCCGAGGCCTGCGACCTGTTGGGCGTGCCGGACGAGGCCACCGTGGTCAATGTGCAAGGCGACGAACCGCTGATGGACCCGGCCCTGATCGATGCCGTGGCCGCCGCCCTCGCACAACGCGCCGACTGTGTGATGTCCACCGCCGCCCACGCGTTGCACAGCGCGGCCGACTTTGCCAACCCCAACGTGGTGAAAGTGGTGCTCGACCGCCTGGGCACCGCCTTGTACTTCAGCCGCGCCCCCCTGCCCTGGTGGCGCGACGGCATGGCGAACGCCTGGAACGACGGCGTGGGCACCCTGCCCTCTCCCGCGCCCCTGCGCCACGTGGGCATCTACGGTTACCGCGCGGGTTTCCTGCGCCAGTTCCCGCGGCTGGAACCAGCCCCCATCGAACAGCTGGAATCGCTGGAACAGCTGCGCGTGTTGTGGCATGGGCACCGCATCGCCGTGCACGTGAGCGACGCCGCACCGGGCCCCGGGGTGGACACACCCCAGGATCTGGAGCGCGTGCGCCAACTGCTGAGCACCCGCGCCTGACGGTTGCCCAACCGGCCCTGGCGCTGTAAGCGGCCCGCAGGCAAGCCCATGCTATCCTCGAAAAGTTGACCTTTCGGAAGCATTCCGAGGGATTCAGGCGGGTTGGAGACGCCTGCCGCGATTTTTGAAACTTGCACAAAGGAACGCGATGAGACTGATACTGCTGGGAGCACCGGGCGCGGGCAAAGGCACACAAGCCACTTTCATCTGCCAGAAGTACGGCATCCCCCAGATTTCCACCGGCGACATGCTGCGCGCTGCCGTCAAGGCCGGCACGCCGCTGGGCCTGCAAGCCAAAGCCGTGATGGATTCCGGCGCGCTGGTGAGCGACGACATCATCATCGGCCTGGTCAAGGAACGCATCGCCCAATCCGACTGCGCCAAGGGTTTCCTGTTCGACGGTTTCCCCCGCACCATTCCGCAGGCCGACGCCATGAAGGACGCCGGCGTCAAGCTCGACTATGTGCTCGAAATCGATGTGCCCTTTGACGCCATCATCGAGCGCATGAGCGGCCGCCGTTCGCACCCCGCCTCGGGCCGCACCTACCACGTCAAGTTCAACCCTCCCAAAGTGGCCGGCCAGGACGACCTGACCGGCGAGCCGCTGATCCAGCGTGACGACGACAAGGAAGACACCGTCAAGAAGCGCCTGGAGGTCTACGACGCCCAGACCCGCCCCCTGGTGGACTACTACAGCCAATGGGCAGCCAAAGACCCCGCGGCCGCACCCAAGTACCGCAAGATCAGCGGCACCGGCTCGGTGGAAGACATCACGGCACGCGCCTTCGAGGCGCTGGCACGCTGAGGCCATCGCAGCTTCGAACGAACCGGCCTCGCGCCGGTTTTTTTACGCCGGGCTGGAGCGCATGCCGTAGGTCTTGCCGCCCAGGAAGAGGTACTCAGCACGCAGCAGCGGCGCCCCTTTTTCACCAGTGAAGGTGAAGCCCAGCACCTCCAACTCGGTGCCCACCGCCACCTCAGGCACCTGCCATTGACCCACGCGTGACAAGGGGGCCAACTCGATCTCCCAGCGCCGGTCACGGCGGGTGGGCAGCACCGCCTTGCCCAGCAGGCCACGGCCATCCACCTGGGCCGACTGCGCCGGCACAGCGCGCTGCGCCAGGTCGGCAGGCAAGAGCAGCGGGGTTTTGAGCTCCAGCACCAGCTCCACATGGGGATTGCGCCACTTGACCTCGACCGCGCGCCCGGCCAGGTACATCGGGCGCTCCTGATCGAAGCTGCTCCAGCCGTGGTGCGCCCATGCCACGGGCACACTGCCCACCAGCCCCAGTGCACCGGCGGTGCGCAATACGTCGCGTCTGAGCATGAGGTTCTCCTTCATCATGTGT
>DASUIK010000451.1:0-10093 GCA_036279795.1 Burkholderiaceae bacterium
CAGCAACAGCAGGGCCACGGCGCGGCCCAGGGCATCGGCCTGGGCCAACAGCTGCAGGGCGCTCATGGCTTGCGCGGCACAGGCCTCAGTTCAGGCCCAACACGTCGAACATGTTGAACAGGCCGGTCTTTTTGTCGGCCAGGAAACGCACCGCGCGCAGGCTGCCTTGCGCGTAGGTGGCGCGGCTGCTGGACTTGTGGGTGATTTCGATGCGCTCGCCCGTGCCGGCGAACAGCACGGTGTGATCGCCCACGATGTCGCCACCGCGGATGGTGGCAAAACCGATGGAGGACGGGTCGCGCTCACCGGTCACGCCTTCGCGGGCGTAGACGGCGCAGTCCTTGAGGTCGCGGCCCAGGGCGCCGGCAATCACCTCGCCCATCATGAGCGCGGTGCCACTGGGCGCGTCCACCTTGTGGCGGTGGTGGGCCTCGATGACCTCGATGTCGTAGCCGGTGGCCAGGGCCTTGGCCGCCATCTCCAGCAACTTGAAGGTGACGTTGACACCCACACTCATGTTGGGCGCCATGACGATGGCGGTCTGCTTTGCGTAGTCGGCGATCTCGGCCTTTTGCGCATCAGTGAAGCCGGTCGTGCCAATGACGACCTTGACGCCCAGCCGCGCGCATTCGCGCAGGTGGTTGAGCGTGCCCTCGGGCCGGGTGAAGTCGATCAAAAACTGGCTGCCGGCCAGCCCCGCGGCCACGTCGCCGGTGATCAGGGCGCCAGTGGTCTGGCCCAGGTAGGCGGCGGCGTCTTGGCCCACAGCGGGGCTGGTGGGCAGGTCCAGTGCGCCGGTCACGCTGCAGTCGTCGCTGGCACGCACGGCTTCGATCAGCATGCGGCCCATGCGGCCGCTGGCGCCAGCGATACAGATGCGGTGGCTCATCGGGTGGCTCCGGTGGCGCTTTCAAGCGGGGGATAGGTGTTGGCAGGGGGCGTGGCAACGGCCGGGGCGGCGGCTTCCGGCGCTGCGTTCTTGCGGTTGCTCTCGTCGAAGGCCTTGAGGCTGGCTTCGCTGGCCTCCATCACGCGCTCCTTGCCGGTGAGCGGGCGCACCACCAACGAGGCCACGAATTCCGCCTCGGTGGGCATGTCGTCGGCTTCCACGCGCACCAGGTTGTTGCCTTCAAAAAACACGGTCAGCTTGCGCGTTTGTTCGGCTTCGTTGCTGCCCCCACGGCGGAAGGTGAACACGTAGTCCCAGCGGTTGGCGTGAAAGACGCTCTGCAGCAGCGGGGTGCCCAGCACGTCGCGCGTTTCCACGCGCGTCATGCCCGTCTTGAGCGCACTCACCTGCTCCTTGGTGATGACGTTGCCCTGCACCACGTCAATCTTGTAGGGCTTGATCAGGCCACCGAGGGTGGAGATGCCGGCACCCGCGTCGCGCAGGGAGCCACAGGCACTCAGGCCCAGCACCAGACCCAGTGTAAGAGCGGCGCCAGCGCGGCGCGCAATAGGAAGACGGTGGAAGGGCGACATGGGCGTACACACAGTGGGGAAACGGCGGGCGCCCGGGGGCGCGCGATATCATTGGCCATTGTAGCCACAGAGGGTGTTTGCCCCGCCCGGCCCCAGCGCAGCCATGACCAACATCGACGAACTCAAAAGCACCGGTCTGAAGGCCACTTTGCCCCGGCTGAAGATCCTGGAAGTCTTCCAGGCCAGCCAGCAGCGCCACATGACGGCAGAAGACGTGTTCCGGGTGTTGCTGGACGACCGCTCCGACATCGGCCTGGCCACGGTCTACCGGGTGCTGATGCAGTTCGAGCAGGCCGGCCTGCTCACGCGCAGCAACTTCGAGTCGGGCAAGGCGGTGTACGAACTCAATGAGGGCCAGCACCACGACCACCTGGTGTGCATGGACTGCGGGCGCGTGGAAGAGTTTTTCGACCCCGAAATCGAGCGCCGCCAACACGCCATCGCCGAGCAACGGGGTTTTGTCTTGCAAGAGCACGCCTTGTCGCTCTACGCCAACTGCAGCAAGACCGATTGCCCTCACAAGGGCGCTAAACGCTGACCCCCACGCTCCGCCGCTGCGCGGGTCGCTTGCCCCCCCGAGGGCGCCCGGCCATGCACCATGCTCATCCAAGGCGCCCTGGCGGGCGCCCCCCATCAACTCCGGTTCATTGCGTCGCGGTGACGCTGAACGAATTGCTGGTAGGTGTCGATGCCGCGCAACTGCAGCACCATGTTGCGCACCGCCGCTTCCACCAGCACAGCGATGTTGCGGCCCGCCACCACCTGGATCACGGACTTGCGCACCGGCACGCCCAGCACGTCCTGGTGTATAGGTTCGTGGGGCAGGCGGTCGTAATCGCGCTCCAGGGTCTCGGCGCGCACCAGGTGCACGATGAGCTTGAGCCGCATCTTGCGGCGCACCGAGGTCTCACCAAAGATGGCCTTGATGTCGAGCAGGCCGATGCCACGCACCTCCAGCAGGTTTTGCAGCAGCTCGGGGCAACGGCCTTCGATGGTGGTCTGGTTGGTGCGGTAGAGGTCCACCGCGTCGTCGGCGATCAGGCCATGACCGCGCGAAATCAACTCCAGCCCCAGCTCGCTTTTGCCCAGGCCTGACTCGCCGGTGATGAGCACACCCACGCCCAGGATGTCCATGAACACCCCGTGCACGGAGACCCGCTCGGCAAAATGGCGCGAGAGGTAGGCGCGCAGCACGTCGATGACAAAACCGGCCGATTCGTGGGTGGCAAACAGCGGGATCTGGGCCCGTTCACACATGGACACCAGCGCATCGGGAGCGACCTGGTTGTCGGCCACCACCAGCACCGGGGGCTCCAGCGTGACGATGCGCGACACCCGGCGGCGGCAGTCTTCGGGCGTGGCGTTGGTGAGGTAGCTTACCTCGCGCTCACCCAGCACCTGCAGGCGGTAGGGGTGGATGTAGTTGAGGTAACCGACCAGATCGGCGCCCGAACGCGCCAAGGTGACGGCAACGTCGTCGAAGCGGCGCTCTGACGCGCTCTGTCCGGCAATCCACTGCCAACGCAGCACCTCGCGGTGTGCCTCGAACAGCACATCGGCGCTGACAACGGCGGCCTTCATACGGGCGGCGCGGCGCAGCTCAGGCGGTGGCGTGGGCGGATTGCCAGTTGGCGATCAGCGCGTGCAACGCAGCCGACTGGTCCGAAGTCTTCATCTGTTCACGCAAGCTGCCGTCACTCAGCAGCTCGGCGATTTCGGACAGGATTTCGAGGTGTTTCTGGGTGGCTGCTTCGGGCACCAGCAGGAAAATCATCAGCGAGACCGGCAGCTCGTCCGGCGCGTCGAAACCGATGGGGTTGAGCAACTGGAACACCGCCGCCAGCGGCTGTTTGAGGCCCTTGATGCGCCCATGCGGGATGGCCACACCGTGGCCCAGGCCGGTCGAGCCCAGCCGCTCCCGGGCGAACAGGCTGTCGGTGATCAGCGCACGGTTGAGCCCATGCTGGGTTTCAAACAGCAAGCCAGCCTCTTCAAAAGCACGTTTTTTGCTTGTGGCATCGACGTGGACCAGCACCTGTTCGGCGGGCAATATGGCGGAAAGTCGGTTCATCGGGGGCCTCTCGGACCGCGAATTATGCCCAGTTGGGGGGATTAGGCTAGACGTGGCCCACAAAAAAGCCGCTTGACAAGGCAAGCGGCTTGTTGCATTGCAGCATAAGCTGCGCCGGATCACATCAGCCGCTTGGCGGCTTCGTGGTGATGCTCCTGCGCCTTGTCCTTGTAACGAAGCACCTGGCGGTCCAGCTTGTCGGCCAGTTCGTCCACGGCGGCGTACAGGTCGGCGTGCGAGCTCTCGGCAAACAGATCACGGCCTTTCACATGGATGTTGCATTCGGCCCGCTGGCGCAGGTCCTTTTCCTTCAGCTTGTCCACTGTCAGCAGCACCTTGATGTCGACCACCTGGTCGAAGTGCCTGGAAATGCGATCGAGCTTGCTGGTGACATAGGTGCGCAGGGCAGGGGTCACTTCCAGGTGATGTCCGCTGATCGTCAAGTTCATAAAGAGCCTCCTTAGCTCCAGGTTGACACGGCCGCCACCGGTTGAGGACGACGGCCAAACGAAAGCTTCGTGATCACTATGCCCCGTCGGGTGCTGCGGCGCAATCCCGCACTGCAACATGAGTGCGTCAGGGGGCCTTTGCTTGCGCAGCGGCCCGGTTTGGGCCAGACTGCGATGTGTGGAGCGTCAGGCGATGTGCCATCCAGACGCTGGCCAAGCTGGCCACGGCCCCCACGGCAGCGCTCCAGCCATAATGCTGGACCAGCCCTGCTGCGTCACGCGAAATGATGAGCCCACCCACCAGGGCGGCTAAACCCATGGCGGCCGATTGCACCGACGCATTCAGCGCCATGAAGGTGCCCCGCAAGGTCGGCTGTGCCGCCGAGGTCAGCAGTGCCATGCCAGGGATCATGCGCCCACTCATGAAGATGAACATGCTGCTGGACACCACGAGCACCGCTGCGATGGGCACCACCGGCCCGGGCCACAGCGTGGGCAGCAAGGTGACACCGAACAATGGCACGATCAGCGCGCAGGCCATGTACTGGAACGTGCGGGCCTTGCCCAGCCGGTCGCTCATGCGCCCCACCCAGCGGGCCACCACCAGCGACCCCACGCCGCCGCAGAGGTAAATCAGGGGAATCTGCTCGGTACGCACCCCCACATTGGTCTGCATGAAAATGGTGATGTAGGGGATGACAGTGAAACCGGTGAACATCAACAAGGCCGAAAACCCGAAAGCCCGGCGGTGGTTGCCATCGCTCAGCACCCGAACGATCCCATGCCAGAACGCAGCAGGGGCGCCCGACTGCAAGTGATGGCGCAAGGGTGGCAAGGTCAGGTGGGCGCCCAGCGCAAACAGTCCGCTGAGCAGCGCGATGGCAATGAAAGGCGCTTGCCAGCCCAGGTGCGCGGCCAGCCACAGGCTCAGGGGTACACCGGCCACCGTGGCGGCCGAAAAGGAGGACATCACCACCGCCATGGCACGCCCCCGCCGCTCAAACGGCACCACGTCCCCCACGATGGTTTGCGACAGGGCCGACAGCACCCCACCGAATGCGCCCGCCGCTACGCGCGCGACCATCAGCCAGCCAAAGCTCGGCGCCAGCCCACAGGCCAGCGTGGCCAATGCGAACAGCACGTAAAGCAACAACAGCAGCTTTTTGCGGTCAAAACGGTCCACATAGGTGGCCGCCAGCACGCTGGATGCGCCGGCAGCGAAGGTGTAGGCCGACACCAGCAAACCAAACTGTGCGTCGCTGATGCCAAAAAGCCGCGTGAGCTGCGGCCCCAGTGGCATCATGATCATGAAATCGACGATGTGGGTGAACTGTATGCCCGCCAGCGTGAGCAACAGGCCCAGTTCGCGGCGTCGGCTGTACAAGGCTGGCGTCATGGGTGAAATCAAAAAAAGCACGGCCGGAGCCGAAAAATGTCGCTGGACACGTTGATCGCATCGCACCTGCTGGCCCCGGCGCACGGCCAGCGCAGCAGCGGCGCGACGGCCCTGGTGCTGATGGGGGGCGGTGCACGCACCGCCTACCAGGCGGGTGTGCTGCGGGCCATTGCACACATGAAACCGGCTGCGGCGAATGAGGCATTTCCGTTCCAGCTGCTGCTGGGCACCTCGGCGGGCGCGCTCAACGCCACCTACCTCGCCAGTCAGACAGGGCAAGGCTGGGCGGCGCTGCCGGCACTGGCCTCGTTCTGGCAGCGACTGCGGTCTGCCCAAGTCTACCGCCTGGACGCACCACGCTGGTCGCGCACCCACTTCCTGCTGGCGGGCCTGACGTTGGCGCGACAGGTGAGGGCCCACCGCGCCCTGCTCGACACCCTGCCCTTGGTGGACACCCTGCACCGCGCCATCGACCTTTCCGCCATCGAGCGGGGCCTGCAGAGCGAAGCGTTGCAGGCCCTGGCGGTCACCGCCTCCAGCTACAGCAGTGGCGAGCACTGGACGTTTTGCCAGGCCAGCCCGCACCTGCCGGTGGAGCCCTGGCGGCGCCCCGGCCGGAGGGCGGATTTTCAGCCGGTAACCATCGAGCACCTGATGGCCTCCAGCGCCATCCCATTTCTGTTTCCCGCCGTGCCCCTTTGGGTGGATGGGCACAAGGAGTACTTCGGCGATGGCTCCATGCGCCAGCTCTCGCCGCTGTCGCCCGCCATCCAGCTGGGCGCGCGCAAGGTGCTGGTGATTGGGGTTGGCCAGCCCCAGCGCGCCGCACTGGCGGGCGGCACGCGGCCGCCCGACGCCGAACCCACCGCCGGCACCATCGCTGGCCACGCCATGGCCAGCGTCTTCCATGACACCCTGATGACAGACGTGGAGCAAGCCCAACGCGTGAGCAAGACACTGGCCAGCCTGCCCCCTGAACTCGCACTGGCCTTGCCTTACCGGCCGGTGGAGGTGTTGGCCATGCAGCCCACGCAGTCGCTCGACGACATCGCGCTGCGCCACGTGGACGAGTTGCCCGCCGGCACCCGCCACACACTGGAAGGTCTGGGCGCGTTGAACACCCAGCGCAGCGCGGGTGCCAGCGGTGCGGCGCTGGCCAGCTACCTGCTGTTCGAACCCGGGTTCGTGCAAGCCCTCATCACCCTGGGTGAACAGGACGCCTACGCGCGCAGGGCCGAACTGGAGGCGTTTTTTGACACACCAGCGTCTTAGCACGGTGCCATAATCGCGCCAGTTTTGTGACCGGAGAACCCCTTGGACAGCACACCCAGTTGTGTGCTTTCAGTTCCCGCCACGCGGCACTGACCTGACGTCGAACCCGATGAGGCCGGTGGGCACCGCGCGCGGCAGCTGAAAGCACCCCGCCCCCACCGCCGCCGGCCACCGGCGGCCACCCATTCATCGAAGCCCGACCGGAAGCCCGCGCATGCTCAACGTCTTCACCCTGGCCAATGGCCGCCTGTTCCAGGAAGAAATCGAATCCCTGGAAGAACTGGCCCAGTTCAAACCCATCTGGGTCGATCTGGAGTCACCCACCACCGAGGAACGCCGCTGGGTGCGCCAGCACTTCGGCCTCAACATCCCCGACGACGCGATGGACGAGGACATCGAGGAGTCGGCCCGTTTCTTCGAGGAAGACAACGGCGAACTGCACATCCGCTCCGACTTCCTGATCGACGACGACGAGCAGCCGCGCGCCGTGCGCGTGGCCTTCATCCTCAACCAGCACAACACCGAACTGCGCGGCCATGGTGTGCTGTTTTCCATCCACGACGAAGACGTGCCCGTGTTCCGCCTGCTGCGCATGCGCGCGCGCCGCATGCCGGGGCTGATCGAAGACGCCAAGGAGGTGCTGCTCAAGCTGTTCGACGCTGACGCTGAGTACAGCGCCGACACGCTGGAAGACATTTACGACGACCTCGATCTGGTCAGCCGCCAGGTGCTGGCCGGCGACGTGACGGACAACAAGGCCGGCGAGGTGCTGGCCGCCATCGCCCGCCACGAAGACATGTCGGGCCGCATCCGCCGCAACGTGATGGACACGCGCCGCGCCGTCAGCTTCATGATGCGCACCCGCATGCTGAGCGCCGAGCAGTTCGAGGACGCGCGCCAGATCCTGCGCGACCTCGACTCCCTGGACAGCCACACCGCCTTCCTGTTCGACAAGATCAACTTCCTCATGGATGCGACCGTCGGTTTCATCAACATCAACCAGAACAAGATCATCAAGATCTTCTCGGTGGCCAGCGTGGCCCTGCTGCCCCCCACGCTGATCGCCAGCATCTACGGCATGAACTTCCAGTACATGCCCGAGCTGAACCAGACCTGGGGCTACCCGGCCGCGCTGGTGCTGATGGTGCTGTCTGCGGTTGGCCCCATGCTGTATTTCCGCAAGCGGGGCTGGTTGAAATAAGACCACCCCCGTTTCTCGCCCACTGCGTGTAGCGCGAATCCCCCCTCAAGGGGGCACACCCGGTGGGCCGGCGGAGCCGGACCCACGGGTGCGCTGGGTTTGCACCTGTTCACGGCTGTGTGCAGGTGCCTATAGTTGCTGGCTCAACACCACGGAGACAGCCTTGCAACTTGCCCACCTGCTGCTGCGCCACGCGCGCCTGAACCCGGACGCCACCGCTGTATTTTTTGGCCACTCGCATTGGGCCAGCCACGCCGAGTGGGCGGCGCGCTCGGCGGGGCTGGCGCAGCGTTTTCGCGACGCCGGCTTGGCGCCCGGCGACCGGGTGCTGCTGTTCATGCGCAACCACCCACGCTACCTGGAAATCCTCTGGGCCGCCTGGTGGGCCGGGCTGGTGGTGGTCCCCGTCAACGCCAAACTGCACCCGCGCGAGGTGGAGTGGATCGTGGACAACGCAAAGGCACGCTGGGGCTTTGTCACGGCGGACGTGGCAGCCGATGCGCTGGCGGGGCTGGAGCGTCAGGTGGACGTCGAATCGCCCGTGGCTGACGCGCTGCTCGCGCCTGTGGGCGACGCGCTGGCGATCCCGGTCACCGAACGCGCGCCCGATGACCTGGCCTGGTTGTTCTACACCAGCGGCACCACCGGCCGGCCCAAGGGCGTGATGCTCACACACCGCAACCTGCTGACCATGGGCCTCACCTACTTCATCGATGTGGATGCTGTGGCCCCGGGCGACACCATCGCCTACGGTGCCCCCATGTCGCACGGCGCGGGCATCTACGCCATTCCGCACCTCATGGCCGGCGCACGCCACGTGGTGCCGGCGTCCGGCGGGGTGGAGCCGGCCGAACTGTTCGCGCTGGGCAAAGGCATCGGGCCGCTGAGCACCTTCGCCGCCCCCACCATCGTCAAGCGCTTGGTGGATCACGCCGAAGCGGTGGGCCTCACCCCCGAAGACGCGGCCACCGCCTTCAAGACCATTGTGTACGGCGGCGCACCCATGTACCTGGCGGACATCGAGCGCGCCCTGCGTGTGATGGGACCCCGCTTCGTGCAGATTTATGGTCAGGGCGAAACGCCCATGGTGGGCACAGCACTGTCGCGTCAGCAGATCGCCGACACGCAACACCCCCGTCACCGCGAACGCCTGGCCTCGGTGGGCGTGGCGCAGACACCGGTGCGCGTGCGCATTGCCGATGCCCAGGGGCACGAACTGCCCACGGGGGAAATCGGTGAGGTGCTTGTTCAGGGCGACACCGTGATGGCCGGCTATTGGCGCAACCCCGAGGCCACGGCAGTCGCCATCCGCGACGGCTGGCTGTTCACCGGCGACGTGGGCTGCCTGGACGCAGACGGTTTTCTCACCCTCAAGGACCGCAGCAAGGACCTCATCATCAGCGGCGGCTCCAACATCTACCCCCGCGAGGTGGAGGAGGTGCTGCTGACCGCGCCGGGCGTGGCCGAGGTGGCTGTTGTGGGCGCACCCGACGCCGAGTGGGGCGAGGTGGTGGTGGCCTTTGTGGTGCCACAAGCTGGCGCGCAGCCTGCGCCCGAAACACTCGACGCCCACTGCCTGGCGCAAATGGCCCGGTTCAAGCGACCCAAGCGTTACCTGCTGGTCGATGTTTTGCCCAAGAACAACTACGGCAAGGTGCTCAAGACCGAGTTGCGTGCCCGCCTCGCCACCGCCTGAGCGTCCGCACGCTGGCACGCAACGTGCTCAGCCTCTGGGCCTTCGTTAACATAGATCTGTCTATACAACAAGATGGTGCATCTCCGGATGTGTTTTGCCCCAAACCGGCGCAGCATTCACCCATCCGGTGCTGGTGGTGTCTCGCTCCTCTGCGGGGCCCCACGGGCGGCCGGTTTTGCATTTACACAATCTTGTATAGACAGGTAAACTTGTCTACCACAGGGAGCGAAGGTTTCCATGCCGCTGCGGCGGTTTTTTTCAAAAAGGAAGTTCTGATGCGCACATCACTCGTGAAGACCGCGGCCTTGCTGGCCTGCACCGCCGCCCTGTCCACCGCCGCCCAGGCGCAGGAAACCAAAATCGCCCTCGGCATGTCGGGCTGGACGGGCTTTGCCCCGCTGACCTTGGCCGACAAAGCCGGCCTGTTCAAGAAGCACGGCCTGGATGTGGAACTGAAAATGATCCCGCAGAAGGACCGCCACCTGGCCCTGGCCTCCAAGGCCATCCAGTGCGCCGCCACCACGGT
>DASUIK010000452.1:0-7771 GCA_036279795.1 Burkholderiaceae bacterium
GTGCGGCGCGGCGAGATCGCCGCCGTGCTGGGCAGCAACGGCGCGGGCAAGACGACTATCCTCAAAACCATCAGCGGCATCATCGACCCGCGCAAGGGCTCCATCGAATTCCAGGGCGCCGACATCACCGCCAACGACCC
Source organism: Burkholderiaceae bacterium (assembly GCA_036279795.1). Taxonomy (GTDB): domain Bacteria; phylum Pseudomonadota; class Gammaproteobacteria; order Burkholderiales; family Burkholderiaceae_C; genus Hydrogenophaga. Next base: position 141 of record DASUIK010000452.1, read on the forward strand.
AGCCGCCATCGTGCGCCGGGGCCTCATGCATGTGCCCGAGGGGCGCGAGGTGTTTGCGCTGCTCTCGGTGCGCGACAACCTGCTCATGGGCGCCTACACGCGCAGCGATGCCGACGCCGTGGCCCGCGACATCGAAACGGTGTATGGCTACTTCCCCATCCTGAAGGAGCGCGCCGCGCAGGACGCCGGCCTGCTGTCAGGCGGGCAACAGCAGATGCTGGCCATCTCGCGTGCGCTCATGGCCAACCCCGAACTCATCCTGCTCGACGAGCCCAGCCTGGGCCTGTCCCCCAAGCTCACCAAGGAGATCTTCGAGATCGTGGTGCGCATCAACCGTGAGCGCGGCACCACCATCCTGCTGGTGGAGCAGAACGCCAACATGGCGCTCAACGCATCGGACTACGGTTACGTGCTGGAGAACGGCCGCATCGTGATGGAAGACACCTGCGCCCGCCTGCGCGAAAAGGAGGACATCAAGGAGTTCTACCTGGGCATGAAGGAAGAAGGTGTGCGCGCCGACCGCCGCTGGAAGAAGAAGAAAACCTGGAGATGACCGAGCTATGAGCAACTTGTGGGACACCTCCCGTACGCAGCCCGAAACGCGGATCGTCACGCCGGGCGAGACCATACCCGCCATCTTCTGGAACGCAGCCAAGGCGCGCAGCGACAAAGTGTGGATGCGCCAGAAGGAGCTGGGCATTTGGCGCATCTGGACCTGGCAACAAACCGCCCAAGCGGTGCGTGAGATCGGCAACGGCCTGATCGCGATGGGCTTTGCAGCGCGCGAAACCGCCTCGGTCCTCTCCAACACCAATGTCGAATGGGTGCTCTCCGACCTCGCTATCCTGAGCGCGGGCGGCGTGGCGAACGGCATCTACCCCACCGACGCGGCCGAGCAGGTGCACTACCTCTGCGAAGACTCGTCCACCACGGTGCTGTTCGTCGAAGACGACGAGCAGCTCGACAAAGCACTGGAGGTGCGTGCGCGCCTGCCCAAGCTGCGCAAGATCGTCGTGTTCGACATGGAGGGTCTGCGCGACCTGGACGACCCGCAGGTCATCAGCCTGGCCCAACTGCGCGAAATGGGCCGCACCTACGGGCAGGAACACCCACAGGCGCTGGACCAGCGTGTGGCCGCCTGCCAGCCCGAAGACCTGGCCATCCTGATCTACACGTCGGGCACCACCGGCAAGCCCAAGGGTGCCATGCACAACCACAAGGCCTTGGTCTACACCGTGCGTGGCTACAACACCCTGATCGCACAGGACGAGACCGACGAGCGCATGTGCTTCCTGCCGCTGTGCCACGTGGCAGAACGCCTGGGCGGTGAGTACTTCGCCATGTACACCGGCACCCTGCTGAACTTCGTTGAAAACCCGGAGACGGTGCCTGAAAACGTGCGCGAGATCGCGCCCACGGTGTTCACCGCCGTGCCCCGCGTGTGGGAGAAGTTCTACTCCGGCGTGATGATCTCGCTCAAGGAGGCCAGCCGGCTGCAGCAGCTTGCCTATGGCTGGTCCATCGGCGTGGGTTCGCGCATCGCCGAACTGGTGCTGGCCAAGAAACCGGTGCCCGGCTTGCTCAAGCTGCAGTTCCAGATCGCGCGCGTGCTGGCACTCAACAACGTGCGCAAGCTCATTGGCGTGCACCGGGCGCGTTTCCTGGTCACCGGTGCGGCGCCCATTTCGCCGGACCTGGTGCGCTGGTACCTGGCGCTGGGCCTGCCCATGCTCGAGGTGTGGGGCATGACCGAGTCCTGCGGCGCCTCCACCGGCATGCCGGCCGACCGCATCAAGCCCGGCTCCATCGGCCCGGCCACCAGCTACAACGAAGTGCGCATCGATCCGGCCACCGGCGAGATCCTGGTGCGTGGCCCCAACGTCTTCATGGGCTACCTCAACCAGCCTGAAAAAACAGCCGAGACCATAGACAAGGACGGCTGGCTGCACACCGGCGACGTGGGCACGGTGGACGAGGAAGGGTTTTTCCGCATCACCGACCGGATGAAAGACATCATCATCACAGCGGGCGGCAAGAACATCACGCCCAGCGAGCTGGAAAACGAGTTGAAATTTTCCCCTTACGTCACCGACGCGGTGGTCATTGGCGACAAGCGTCCCTACCTGACCGTCATCGTGATGATCGACCAGGAAAACGTGGAGAAATACGCCCAGGACAACGACGTGCCCTTCAGCAACTACGCGTCCTTGACCAAGGCGGCGGAAGTGCAGGAACTGATCCAGGCCGAGCTCGACCGCGTCAACAAGAAATTTGCCCGTGTGGAACAGATCAAGAAGTTCTGGCTGCTTGACACGCAATTGAGCGCCGAAGACGAAGAACTCACGCCCACGATGAAACTCAAACGCAAGCTGGTGCAGCAGAAATACGCCGCGCAGATTGAAGCGATGTACCGCTGAACCCGCCACACCCCTTCCGTCAACAACGCAGGAGACAAGCCCGATGAAACTCAAGACCACCCTCACTGTGACCGCGCTGGCGGCCCTGACCGCGACCGGCGCCTTCGCTCAATCCCAAGGCGTGAGCAAGGACGAAATCGTGCTGGGCTCGATCCAGGATTTGTCGGGCCCGCTGGCCGGCTTCGGCAAGCAAGTTCGCCTGGGCATGATCCTGCGCGTGGACGAGCTCAACGAGCAAGGTGGCCTGAATGGCCGCAAGGTCAAGCTGCTGGTGGAAGACTCCGGCTACGACCCGCGTCGCGCGGTGCTGGCGGCCCAGAAGCTGGTCAACCAGGACAAGATTTTTGCCATGGTCGGCCACATCGGCACGGCACAGAACATGGCCACCTTCCCGGTGCTGTTCCCGAAGAACGTCGTCAACTTCTTCCCGGTGACGGCCGCGCGCGAAATGTACGAGCCCTTCCACAAACTGAAGTACTCGTTCGCCGCCACCTACTTTGACCAAATGCGCCTGGCCGTGCCCAAAATGGTGAAGGAAAAGAACGCGCAAAAGGTGTGCGCGATGTACCAGGACGACGAATTCGGGCTGGAAGTGCTGCGGGGAGCGGAAGAGGGCCTGAAGGCCATCAACATGCAGATGGCCGAAAAAACGTCGTACAAACGCGGCGCCACGGACTTTTCGTCGCAGATGCAAAAGCTGGCTTCCGAGAAATGCGACATGGTGGTCATGGGCACCATCATCCGCGAGACGATCGGGGGTATCGCCACCGCGCGCCGCCTGGGCTTCAACCCCACCTTTATCGGCTCCAGCGCCGCCTACACCGACCTGATCCACAAACTGGGCGGTGCCGCCATGAACGGGCTCTACGCCACCATGACGGTGCAGCACCCTTACTTGGATGAAGCGTCGCAACCCATCCGCTTCTGGGCCACCAAGTACCAAACCAAGTTCAACGAAGAACCCACGGTGTTCTCGGTCTACGGCTACAACGCGGTCGACGCTTTCCTGCGCGCGGCCTCCAAGGCGGGCAACAACCTGAACACCGACAGCTTCATCAAGGCCATGGACACCATGGTGATCCCACCCGACATCTTTGGCAGCGCGGAAATGACCTTCGGCCCACAAAAGCGCCTGGGCAACAACGACACCCGGATGTCGCAAATCCAGGATGGCCGCTGGAAGGTGGTGTCGGGTTACCTGAACAAGTGAGCGGGATTGGCGCGCAAGCGCCAGCAACCAGCGGCCTACGTGGCCGCTTTTTTCATGCCTGCAAGGGCAAGGTCAACACAAACTGCGCCCCCCCGCCCGGCGCCGACTCGCACCGCACCGCACCGCCATGGCGCTGGGCAATCGTGCGCACCAGCGACAAGCCCAGGCCCACGCCACCTTCCCGTTCGCTGGCGCCGGGCAGGCGGTAGAACGGCTCGAAGATGCGTTCACGCAAGTCGGTGGGCACACCCGGTCCGCGATCACGGACCACCATTTCGGCCCGCCGGGGGTCTGACGCGTGGCGCACCTCGACTTCGATGGCCAGCGCCTGGCCTTGGCCATCGCGGCCATAGCGACGAGCGTTCTCCAAGAGGTTGCGCAAGGCCCGGCGCAACAGGCGCGCACTGCCCCAGGCCACCAAGGGTGGACCACCGTCGCGCACGCTCAGTTGTGCGTCCACCTGGGCGCATTCTTCGGCCGCCAGCCCCACCAGGTCCACCTCTTCCAGCTGGCCCATGGGTGCATCCGCCAGGTCGAGCCGGCTGGCCAGCAGGATCTCGTCAATCAACTGGTCCAGCTCTGCGATGTTGCGAGCGAGCTCGGCGCGCACCCGGAGATCGGCACCAGCGCCAGCGGGGGGCATCAGCTCCAGCCCCATGCGTATGCGCGCCAGCGGCGAACGCAATTCGTGCGACGCGTTGGCGAGCAGGGCCTTGTGTGAGCGAACCAGGGTCTGCACCCGCTCGGCGGCCACGTTGAAGCGCTGCGCCAACGAGGCCACCTCGTCTTCGCCTACCTCCGGCAGGCGCACCGACAGATCGCCCGCACCCCATTGCTCGACGCCACGCTGCACCGCCTCCAGCCGCTGCGTGAGGCGGCGCACGATGGGGTAAGCTCCCAGCGCCACGGCCACAGCGGTGAGCGCCAACAAACCGGCAAAGCCAAAGGGGGCCTGCAACCAGAAGGGCTCGGGGCGACCGGGGGGGCGTGGTGGGCGCGGCAACTGGATGGACAGCGTTTCGCCCGCCGTGGTGGGCACCTGGAACTCCAGGCCTTGTCCAGGCACCCGCACGCCACGGCCTGCGGCCTGGCCGATCACGTTGCCCTCGCTGTTGCGCACGATGATCTCGCGCCCGGGCCGCTGGGATCGGTCGTGTTCGACCTGCTCCGTCCATATCCAGGCGACCAGCAGCGCCATGACCGCCAGCGCCGCCACCACGGCCAGCCAAATGCGCAGGTACAGGCGTTGACCCAGCGGTGCGATCACGTCTGTCTCCTGCCGCAGCGCTCAGTCTTGCTGTTTGGCAAACACGTACCCCACACCGCGCACGGTGAGGATGCGCTTGGGGTTTTTGCTGTCCACTTCGATGGCATTGCGGATGCGGCCCACATGCACGTCAATGGATCGGTCGAAGGCTTCCAGCTCGCGCCCGCGCACCGCTTCCATGATCTGGTCGCGCGTGAGCACACGTCCCGCACGCTCGGCCATGGCCAGCAAGAGGTCGAACTGGTAAGAGGTCAACTCGCACGGCGCACCGGCAACGGTCACGGTGCGCGCATCGCGGTCGATTTCGAGCGAGCCAAAGCGCAGCAGCGGTTGTCGGGCCTCGGCCGAATCGGCGCGGTTTTCCCCCTTGCGTCGCAACACAGCGCGGATGCGGGCCAGCAACTCGCGCGGCTCAAACGGCTTGGGCAGGTAGTCGTCGGCGCCCATCTCCAGGCCGATGATGCGGTCCATCGGGTCGCCTTTGGCGGTGAGCATGAGCAAAGGCACACGGGCCGCTTCACCGGGCAAGGCCCGAAGCCGACGGCACACCTCCAGGCCGTCCATGTCGGGCAGCATCAGGTCCAGGATCACCAAATCAGGCAAACGCTCCTGCACTGCGGCGAGGCCTTTGCCACCGTCGTCGGCGTGCGCCACCTCGAAGCCAGACTGGCCGAGGTACTCCGCCACCATACGCGCCAAGCGGGTGTCGTCTTCGATGATCAGCAGATGCGAGGGTGCCATGTTCGGGCGTGCTTCCATCAGGTCAGTGTGCCCGGGCCGCTTGGCGCCGGGTTGTCAGGTGGGTAAAGATTGGGTGAAGCCATGTCAGGGCCGCGCTTGCACCCGCGACGCCAGCCACACCAACAACAGCACCGGCAACCCCAGCAGGGCCGTCCCCACAAAAAAGGTGGTGTACCCGTGTGCGTCCACGAAGGCGCCAGAAAAACCGGCCAACCATTTCGGGGCCAGCAACATCATGGAACTGAACAGTGCGTACTGGGTGGCGGAGTAACTGACGTTGGTGAGGCTGGAGAGGTAGGCGATGAAGCCGGCCGAGGCCACACCGGCACTCAGGTTGTCGGCCGAGATCACCAGCACCAACGCCGTCACATCGTGGCCATGGCCACCCAACCACGCAAACAACAGGTTGCTGCAGGCACTCAGCACCGCACCCAGCATCAGCACGCGCATCACGCCCCAGCGCATGGCCAAAGCGCCCCCCAGGAAGGCGCCCACCAGCGTCATGATGACCCCATAGACCTTGGTGACGGCAGCCACCTCGTCCTTGGTGTAGCCCATGTCCACATAAAACGGGTTGGCCATGATGCCCATGACCACGTCGCTGATGCGGTACAGCCCGATCAGCGCCAGCACCAGCACCGCCTGTTTGCCGTAACGGCGCAGAAAATCGGCGAAAGGTTCGACCAGCGCGCTTTGCAGCCACTCGGCCAGGTTGCGCGAGGGCGGCAGCTCGCGGTGCACCGGCTCGGCCGACAACAACACGGTGAACACCCCCAAGGCCATGGACGCGGCCATCACCAGATAAGCCCACTGCCACGCGGCCTGCTGGTAACCCGTTTGCGCCCCCAGCTCGGCCCGCGCGGCCAGCCACAGCACACCCGCACCGGCCCAGATCATGGCCAGGCGGTAGCCCGTCTGGTAGGTGGCGGCCAGGGCACCCTGGTGCCGCGCATCGGCCGACTCGATGCGGAAGGCGTCCAACGCGATGTCCTGCGTCGCCGATGCAAAAGCGACCACCAGCGCGCACCACACGATCGGGCCCAGCGCCTCGCGGGGATCGGCCCAGGCCATGCCCACCAAGCCCGCCGCGATGGCCAACTGCGACAGCAGCAGCCACGAGCGGCGCCGACCCAGCCAACGCGTCAGCAGCGGCAGCGGTAAGCGATCCACCAGCGGCGCCCAGCACCACTTGAAACCGTAGGCCAACCCGACCCAACTGAGGTAACCGATGGTGGATCGGTCCAGCCCCGCCTCGCGCAAGCGAAAGCTGAGCGTGCCCAGCACCAACAGCAACGGCAGCCCCGCCGAAAAGCCCAGAGCCAGCATGCGCAGGCTGGCGGGCTCCAGGTAAACCCGCCACACCTGCCACCAGCTCACGCGGGGAGGGGTGGCATCGGACGCAAGATCGGAGGCGGGAACCGTGGGTGGGGGCATGAAACCTCAATGAATGCAAGGCCAGACAGGAGGCCGGCCTTTTTACTTATTATTCCCGCATATGTGCTGGCTCTGCGACGCTAAACCCTCCGCTGCTGCGCAGCCCCCTGTTGGGGATGCGCCGTCCGAACACCGCTGGTCCTCACGGCGCGCCTTTGTGCTCGCGGGTGCGGGTGCCGCCACACTCGGCGCCACGGGCACAGCCCTGGCGCAGGTGGACGTGGGCAAAGCCTCGTCGCTGCGCAAGCTGGTGCCCGCCGAACGCCTGGAAGCCGCCGCGGGCGAGCAGTACGCCCAGATGCTGGCGCAAGCCAAGTCCCAGCGCGCGCTGGCACCCGACGACCACCCGCAGCTGCTGCGCCTGCGTGCCATGGCCCGCAAACTCATCCCCTTTGCCGCGCCCTGGAACGACCGGGCGCGGCAATGGCGCTGGGAGGTCAACCTGATCGGCAGCAAACAGATCAACGCCTTTTGTATGCCCGGCGGCAAGATCGCCTTCTACACCGGCATCCTCGACCAGCTCAAGCTCAGCGACGACGAAGCGGCCATGATCATGGGCCAC
>DASUIK010000453.1:0-4121 GCA_036279795.1 Burkholderiaceae bacterium
CACCCCGAGCTGCCCGGTGAAAAGGCCATGGCCTGGAGCCACCGGCTGGACCACAAGGCGCAGTCGGTGGACCAGCGGGTGAAGGTGCCCGGCTGGATGGCCGAGTTCAGCCGCCTGGGCGGCGAGCTGCTGATGCACGAGGCCAACATCGACGACCTGGAACGCTGGACCCAGAGCCACGACCTGGTGATCGTGGCCGCCGGCAAAGGCGCCATCGCCCAAATGTTCGAGCGCGACGCCACCCGCAGCCCCCACGACAAACCCCAGCGTGCCCTGGCCCTCACCTACGTGCACGGCATGGCACCGCGCCCCGAGCACTCCGCCGTCAACTTCAACCTCATCCCCGGCGTGGGCGAGTACTTCGTGTTCCCGGCCCTCACGGTGAGCGGGCCGTGCGAGATCATGGTGTTCGAAGGCGTGCCCGGCGGCCCCATGGACTGCTGGGGCGACGTGGCCACACCGGCCCAACATCTGGCGCGCTCCAAAGAGATCCTGACCAAGTACCTGCCCTGGGAGGCCGCGCGCTGCACCCAGGTGGAGCTGACCGACGCCAACGGCATCCTGGCCGGGCGGTTTGCACCCACCGTGCGCCAGCCTGTGGGCCACCTGCCCAGCGGCCGGGTGGTGATGGGCATGGCCGACGCGGTGCTGCTCAACGACCCCATCACCGGCCAGGGCTCGAACAACGCCGCCAAATTTGCAAACGCCGTGGAGCAAGCCATCGTGGCCCACGGCGACAAGGCCTTCGACGCGGGCTTCATGCAACAAACCTTCGAGGCCTTCTGGAACACCTACGGCGCCTACGCCACCAGCTGGACCAATGCCATGCTGGCCCCGCCGCCGCCCCACGTGCTCAAGCTGCTGGGCGCGGCCTGCGGTGAACCGCGTGTGGCCAAGCGCATCGTCAACGGCTTCAACAACCCGACCGACTTCGTGAACTTCTTCATGACGCCGGACAAGGTGGATGCCTTTCTTGAGGCAGTGCCAGCATGAGCGCCGCGCCGGGCCGCCCCGAGCAAGCGCGCACCGCAGCTCGAAGAGCGGAGGTTGCCTGATGACCGCCGCCGAGCTGGGCACGCTGCCCCCACTGCAGGCTTTGCGTCACAGCGCCAGCCTGCCGCTGTCCGACTTCCGCCTCGCCATGCGCCGCCTCACGGGGGCGGTGACCGTGGTGGCCACACAGGACGGCGACCAACTCGCAGGCCTCACCGCCACCGCCGTGACCTCGTTCTCGGGTGAGCCGGCGCGGCTGCTGGCCTGCGTCAACCTCAAGGGTTCCACCTTCCGCGCCATTGCCGAGAGTCGGCGCATGAGCGTGAACCTGCTGGCCTACCGCCACCGCGACCTGGCCCAGCAGTTTGGCGGTGCGCCCACCCCGCCCGCGCAACGCTTTGAGCCCGGCCGCTGGGGCACGCTGGCCACCGGTGCGCCGGTGCTGCTGGACGCCCTGGCCGTGTTCGACTGCGTGGTCGACGAAATGATGGTGGCCCACAGCCACGCCGCCATGATCGGCGAGATCAAGGCCGTGCTGCTGAGCCCCCGCAACGAAGCCCCCCTGCTGTACGCAGATGGCCAATACACCACCCTGGCCGGATTTGGAGACACCCCATGACATCGCAACACATCACCCTCAACGCACTCGACGGCAGCGGCAGCTTCGCCGCCTACCTGTCACTGCCCCCTTCGGGCCGTGGCCCTGGCATCGTGCTGGCCCAAGAGATTTTTGGCGTCAACGCCACCATGCGCCAGGTGGCCGACCTCTACGCCGAAGAAGGCTATGTGGTGCTGGTGCCCGACCTGTTCTGGCGCCAGCAACCGGGCATCGAACTGGGCTACACCGAGGCCGACTTCCAGCGCGCCTTTGGCCTTTACCAGGGCTTTGACGAAGCCAAGGGCGTGGCCGACATCCAGGCCTGCCTCGACGCCCTGCGCCAGCGCCCCGAATGTTCGGGCCAGGCAGGCGTGCTGGGCTTTTGCCTGGGCGGCAAGCTGGCCTACCTGGCCGCCTGCCGCACCAACGCCGACGTGGCCGTGGGCTACTACGGCGTGGGCATCGAGAAGGCGCTCGATGAAGCAGCCCAAGCCAAGGGCCGGCTGGTGTTGCACATCGCCGAAAACGACGCCTTCTGTCCACCCGAGGCGCGCGCTGCCATCGTGTCCACCCTGGCGGGCCGCGCCCACACCGAGGTCTATGTGTACCCTGGGGTGGACCACGCCTTTGCCCGCGTCGGTGGCGACCACTTCCACAAGCCCTCCGCCCTGATGGCCCACGAGCGCAGCATCGCGGCTTTCAAGACCGTGATGGGTCCGCACCCCGATTTCTCGGCCTTGTGGGAAAAACACTGCGAGCACGAGTTCGCCACCCGCGACGTGGCAGCCACCATGGCCACCATGGTGGCCCAGCCCTATGTGAACCACATTCCCACCATGACGGGTGGCGTGGGCCACACCATGCTGTCGCGCTTCTACCAGCACCACTTCGTCAACAGCAACCCGCCGGACACCACCCTGGTGCCCATCTCGCGCACCATCGGTGCCACACAAATCGTGGACGAACTGCTGTTCTGCTTCACCCACACCTGCGAAATTGACTGGATGCTGCCGGGCATCGCACCCACCGGCAAACGGGTGGAAATCCCGCTGGTGGCCATCGTCAAATTCCGGGGCGACAAGCTCTACCACGAGCACATCTACTGGGACCAGGCCAGCGTGCTGGTGCAGATCGGCAAGCTCGATCCGACGGGTCTTCCGGTGGCCGGCATCGAAACGGCGAAAAAGCTGCTGGACGAGCACCAGCCCAGCAACACCTTGATGGCCAATTGGGCGAACTCCGCGCCCTGACAAAAGGGCACAAAAACAAGGGACCGGCGTCTGCTGACGACCGGCCCCTTGTGCTCGGGGTGTTTTCAGGCGAAAGCTGTCAGTGCATCACAGCACTTCAAACACACCCGCCGCGCCCATGCCACCGCCGATGCACATGGTCACACACACGCGCTTGGCGCCCCGGCGCTTGCCTTCGATGAGGGCATGGCCGGTCAGGCGCTGACCCGACACACCATAGGGGTGGCCGACGGCGATGGCGCCGCCGTTGACGTTGAGGCGGTCGGCCGGGATGCCCAGCTTGTCGCGGCAATACAGCACCTGCACCGCAAAGGCTTCGTTCAGCTCCCACAGGTCGATGTCGTTCACGGTAAGGCCCAGCTTCTTGAGCACCTTGGGCACCGCGAACACCGGGCCGATGCCCATTTCGTCGGGCTCGCAGCCGGCCACCGCAAAACCGAGGAAACGGCCGAGCGGCTTGAGGCCACGCTGGCTCACCAGCTTTTCGTCCATCAGCACACAGGCGCCGGCGCCATCGGAGAATTGGCTGGCGTTGCCGGCCGACACCAGGCCACCCGGCAGCGCCGAACGCAGGCCATGGATGCCTTCAAACGTCGTACCGGGGCGGATGCCTTCGTCGTTCTCGACCGTGACCTTTTTGGTCGTCAGGCCCATGACCTTGTCGGCCACGCCGGCGATCACGGTGATGGGGGCGATCTCGTCCTTGAACAGGCCAGCTTCCAGTGCAGCCGTGGCGCGCTGCTGGCTGGCAGCGCCGTACTGGTCCATCGCCTCGCGGCCGATGTTGTAGCGCTTGGCCACCTGCTCGGCGGTCTGCAGCATGTTCCAGTAGATTTCGGGCTTTTTCTTGGCCAGCATCAGGTCTTGCAGCATGTGCTGGTTCATTTCCTGCTGCACGCAGGAGATGCTCTCCACGCCGCCGGCCACAAACACGTCGCCCTCGCCAGCGATGATGCGCTGGGCCGCCAGCGCGATGGTTTGCAGGCCCGACGAGCAAAAGCGGTTGACCGTCATGCCCGAGACGGACACCGGGCAGTCGGCCATCAGCGCGATCTGGCGCGCGATGTTGGCGCCGGTGGCACCTTCGGGCGTGGCGCAGCCCATGATGACGTCTTCCACCTCAGCGGCCTCGATGCCGGCGCGGGCGATGGCGTGTTGCACGGCATGGCCACCCAAAGTGGCGCCGTGGGTCATGTTGAAAGCGCCCTTCCAGCTTTTGGTCAGCGGCGTGCGGGCGGTGGAAACGATCAGTGCGGAAGTCATGGCAATGTCCTTGTCTC